>CAZWLX010000001.1:0-17881 GCA_964634845.1 Candidatus Woesearchaeota archaeon
ATATCTTTAACAATTTTCTTATTGTTTCTTTCCTTGCTCCAATTCTTGAGAAATACTTTAGCATTCTTTTCAACAGCAATCTTGGCATAAATCTTGCCGCTCTTAACAAATGTATCCCCATTAGCTTTCTTAAAAGCAATAACAGCTTTCTCCATATTTATTGGAGGTCCGCGTTTAATTATCTCCTTCTTGCCTTTGGCAATCAAATAAAGAACTCCGGTTTTGTCCTGCTCATATACAAATTCTGACTTTATTATCTTATAATATTTTTCTAAATTTTCCCTTAAAAAATTAGCAAACTTCTTTAACTTTGTTCCAGCGATATCTCCTTCCTGCCGGTCTGTTTTTATCTCAATTCTCAAAAATTCAGCTTTTCCTTTCCTTGCTTGACTCTTTAATTTATCTATATCCATCTTTCTCTCTTCAAAGTATTTCTTACCTGGATTTTTTAAGAATTTGGAAGCAACAGCCTGAAACTTCTGAAAAGTTTCATAGCTTAATGCTGCAAGAGCATTTCTTTCCTTCCATGTAGGATCAATAAGAATTATTGGTCCCTGCAGTTTAGACTCGTTTAGCTCCAAAAAAACACTTGATTTTTTCTTATATTTTCTATCAGAGTCAATTATCAACCTCTCTCCTTTCTTTATCTTGATTAAGCTTTTAAGCATGTTTTCAAAATTCTTATAGTAAATTATTAAACATTCTAAAGAGTATCCAGAAAAGCCCTGAATATAACTTTCAGCTCCATAAAATCCATTAGCCTTGAAAAAAGTTTTTGCGATTTGCAATTCCTTAATCAAACTTTTCTTCAATCTCCTTTTAACATAATTCACATGGAAATAACTTAAATCAGTTACATTTCTCTCATCCCTCGGATTTTTTATCTTTGCTACAGGAATTATCTCAAAAGTGACTTTTCTATTTTTCCAGATTTTAAAGTAATCCCTGCTGCCATGGACTCTCTGAATCTTAAATTTCTTTCTAAAAGGTCTAATTATCTTTTCTAAATGTCCTGACAAGTCATCTAAATTTAAATTAAATCTAACAAAGATATCAATATCGTATTCTTTTGATTTTGTTAAAGTGCCCTTAGCAAAACTGCCCCCGATAAAAACCTTTGCGTCTTTCTCTCTTTTCTTGGACTCTCTTTTTAATTTACCCAAGAGCTCTTTCGTTTCTCTATCCAGCTCTTCCATCTCTTCATCTGGAACAGAGAAATCAATGCCTCTCAAAAATCTCTTTAAACTCATTATTATTATAAGAAAAAACAACTTTTAAATTGTATGTTTATCTATATTAATGTCTACTACATATTTCCCGTCTTCTAACTGGTAAACCTGAGGTCTGTCTCTCTCAAATAATTTTCCTATATCTAAAAGATATTTTCCAGGTTTCAAAACCTTTATACTTTCAAAATCAAGAAAAACAGGAGTTTCTTCGTCATCTTCTCCTAAAATATCTCTAATGTCTTTTTCAACCTGCTTTTTCTCAGAAAAGGTTAAAATTGGCTCATCTTTCTTCTCTGCAAGCTCTTTGATTTTCTCGGCTTTAATATAAAAGAAGAACTTGCTGTGACATTCTCCATTGCTACAGCCCTTCAATATCTCGGAACTTCCATCTTGATATATTTTCTCGCAATGGACGCATTTATAGACCATATATTTTTTTAGGCAATAACCTTAATAAATATTTATGTGCCTGCCTTAAGTATAATGCAGATTATACCCTGGCTTTTATCCCAACATCAACTCAAGTTTTTTAGGATCTCTTCTAATTTCTTTTATTACAGAAGCAGGCCCTATCACAGTTAAGGCACTTGAGTCTCCAACGAGT
This sequence comes from Candidatus Woesearchaeota archaeon, assembly GCA_964634845.1. Classification (GTDB taxonomy): domain Archaea; phylum Nanobdellota; class Nanobdellia; order Pacearchaeales; family GW2011-AR1; genus ARS1309. The sequence continues at coordinate 1,834 of CAZWLX010000001.1, forward strand.
TTTTTAGCAAGACCATATCTCATTTTAACAACAATATTTTGCTTCTTTAAATCAGGCTCTATAACTGCCAATTCAATTCCTTGGAAGTTTCTGACGTGATCAACCAAGACCATCGTGTCTTCTATAAGTCTTGCTTCTTCTTCAGGTCTTAATCTACCATGCAGAATAACAATCTTATTTCCTAAGACAAGGTTAAGAATCTTCTTTACTCTTTGAGGGATTGTTAAATCTTTAACTTCTGAAAATGGCAGGACTTGCAGACTTAATCCCTTCAACTTTTTATCCCTTGATTTATTGCTCATTTTTTCACCTCTCGCATATCGTCTTTAGACTTTTTTAGACAGTTTGAATAAAGACTCATAAAATTCTTCCATATTCTTCCCATCTTTTGCAGATATTCCGACAACTTCGTATTCTGGGAACGCAGCTTCAACTTTTTTCACGCTTGCTTTCTTTAAATCTGTTTTGTTTGCTACTATTAGAATAGGGATTTTTCTCGCAACAAGATTTCCTATAATAGTAATATTTACTTGACTATAAGGATTTTGACTGGCATCAAGAACAACGATAACTGCCTCCATATCATCAAGCCATTTTATACTTTCTATAATTCCCTGAGTTGCTTCTTTCGCTCTTTTTTTGGATTCTTTCTTTTTCAATCCATGTTTTAGAAAATCTTCATAATCAATTTTCGTTGTGATTCCAGGAGTATCAACCATTTTAAAAGAAAGAACTTTTCCTTTATATTTTATCTCTACTTTCTCTTTAAATTGAACATGTCTTGTCTCATGAGGAATCTTGCTTACTTTGCCAAGCTCTTCTCCTGTCCAATCCTTGCATATCCTGTTAGCCAAACTGGTTTTACCAGCATTCGGAGGACCATAAAAGCCAAGTTTTATCTCATTTTTCCCTTTAAAGATATTTCTCAGAATTCTTTTTGAAAAATCTCTCAGTATCTTTAACATATATTCTTAATACCTCGTTTGTTTAATAAATCTTGCGTCTATCTTAGCACTTTGCCCCTGTCTCTTTTGTATCTCTCTCTCAACTCTTCTATTCTCAACAAACTTGAATATAGGAATCTCAAACATCCCCGTTCTTTTGCCATCAATCTTTTTAAATGCGTAATTTATTTGTTCTCCACCCCATCCGGCGTTCTTTAATTTATTTCTTATATCTCCATCCCCTAATCCTGCTCTTCTTCCATTATAAATGAAGTTTACAGTATTATACAAATCATCTTTATTCCTAAACAGATAAGACTCATAATGTCTCTTATACCATTCCTGCAATACAATATAAACAACCAATACACTCGCAATAAGAATACTTATCCATATCAAAAATCCCGTTGTCTTAAATTTCGGTTCTTCAGGAGGCAATACTTCTTCTATGCTGGAAAGTTTACTTATATCTGGAGAAATATATGCGCCTAATCCCTGCACAGAAACTTTTCCAGGGACTATTGCTTCTATCTCTGAATTTCCTATAACAGCAAGATATGTAGCAGCACCTCCCCCAATAGTTTTCTCCCCTTGAGATGTTCTAAACTTTATTTCTTCTATTGGGAGGTCTATAAAAAGGTATTTCTGGTCAGAACCTTCTGACTTATCTGTAATTTTAATGGTAAACTTAGTCAATAAATCTTCTGTTCCCTTTTCGCCAAAAGTAGATATTGTTTCAAAACTAATATCAACATCAAGGTTTTCAGAAATCCAGGCTCTTATAGATTCAGAAAGTTCTGCTTCATTAGAAGACTGCCTTGAAGAAACTTCTTCTATGTACGAAACATCAATATTATTAAGACCTATATCCAATGGTAGCTCTCCTGACTCGCTAATTCCTAAACCTGTAGGGATATTCAAATTTGATAAGCTAACAACTACTTTCACATATTCTTCATCTGTAGTCGCAACTTCAAAATCTTTCTTTAATCTCTCAACAGAATTATTAAGATCAACAACACTAAATCTCCTTCCTATTTCTTGCCCAACCCAATCAGGAAATTTTTTAATATCTGCTGTCAAATTGCTTAATCTTTGTGTGTATCTCTTCAATGTAAGGTTTGCAGAATCTTTTGGATTTCCGGCAGTAACTGTAAATTTCTTAGTAGACCCCTCTCCCAACCTATCTGTTAAAGTCACGATTACTTCGTATTCTCCCTTTTTCAGGTATTTATGGGTTGCATTTCCATTATTAGAGCTTACTATCGTCCCATCCCCAAAATTCCAGGTAGAAGAATTAATAGTTTTATTAAGAACAACTCCAAACATGGTGTCTTGCCCAAGTATCGAGAAAGTAGGCATAATCTCAAATTGAAAATCAGAAGTAATATTAATTTCCTTTTCAAATATCTCTCTTCCATCAAAAGACAGCCTAAAATCTTCTATTCCGACTTTATTAGGAACACTAATCTTAAATTTCTCAATATCAAATTTTAGAAAATCAAAACTTATCTTAAATGCCGACTTCACAAGCTTGTAAAGTTCATTTTCTTCAACAGACCCTATATTTGAGATATAATCTAGCTTTACAGAACTAATATTTACCTCTTGACTTACTCCGCTGAATTTAAGAGGAATAACGCAAGAAGGCTCGCAATTGCTTCCATATCTCTCATCCAAATAGTCCTGCAAGTCGTCTACCAAATTCTCTCCGATATTAAGACTAGAATAAAGGGTTTTATTTAATGTAATCTCTACTTTATCATATTTTAATCTTTGGGCATAAATCTCATAATCTGCACTAGGAGTCTGCGCCACATCAACTCCAAACATCCCGCAAGGATTCGTGGTTTCTCTGTTTATCCTATAGACTTCTGAATTTAATTCATCTTTTATGCAAACAAGAGCATCAAAAGAGGTTTTTGCAGAATAATTAATAATGCAGTCTATTTCCTGCTCTCCTAAAATTCCTGTAGGCATATCGCACTTTCCTAAAAATCTTTCATCAGAAGAATCATACATTTCCATGACTAGCTTACCGCCTGTTGCAGTCTTATTAACCTTTGCTCCAACTTTATATGCCGGGCTTGCAAGCAGACTCATGTTTTGGCAATAAGGAATAGAGTTTATTTTCTGTTTTCCGTTTATATTTGCAGTGTTAAAGCATCCGTAATTTTTGTCTCCGCAGGCCACATTTAAGTATTTATTGTTATAAAAATCTCTTTCCCCCTCGTCAAACAGATCAATAGAAAGTTGGTTTACAGAACACGTGCTGGCAACATTGCTCGCAATTTTAATGCTAAAATCTCTTATTTCAACATCTTCTCCTTCTAAAACAAATCCAAATGTCTTATCACTATCAAGGTTAAAAGAATTCGTTCCTGCAGGATTTGAATAGTCATAACCTTCTTTGCAGTTTTCAGGATTGCATCTAAAATCAATTCCTGCTGAAAATCCTGATTTTTTAAGAATATCAAACAAACCAATGCTGGAATCAAAATTACTTGTAAAATTTTTATTGTCCTCATTACTAAAACTTATATTAAAACTCCCCTTAACAAGACTTCCTGCAGAATATTTCTTTTCTAAACTAACATTATGAAGATTAAAACTAGCGCTGGCAATGTTTGCTCCAACTATAACTATCAACAATGTTACAATCAAAATCAGCTCTTTTTTTCTCATTTTTTTCTTGAAATAAGAATAGTATAGATAATAACAATTAGCAAGGCTGTTAAAACAAAACTAAAGAAACCAAAGAAACCAAGTTTAATAGTTTTAGGACAAGCAGATTGATTGCTAAATTCTTGAACACCTGCTTCTATTAATTCTCCAGTGTTTCTGTTTATCACATCCCTAACATATGTTATCGTCTTAACTCTTTGTCCTGGCAGACACTCATCTTCTGAAACAACTCTAAGAGCATATTTTCTATTATTCTCTGGAGGTTCAGGATCACAGTTAGGCCCAGTACATCTTTCATCATAAGAGTATGTGCATATTCCTCCATTTCTTCTGCTGCTGTCTATTTCCCATATGCATGCTTCCTCTTTTATCACAATATTTCCCCCTATTATTTGTTTAGCTATATTTTCTTGGTCAGGATTAGTCCATACCTGAGCACAATCAGTTCTGCAAAATTCAGCAATTTCAGAAGCAGAGGCATCTATCTTATTATAATCATTACAGTTTTCAACAGGAAAAGTTTCTCCGCTGTCAATTTCACTATTCTGGTTTAAATCATTATCATAATATTCAACACATGTATTTTGAACACAAACTCTTCCATCAATATTATCATTAGGATCATCAACGCAGTTATATCCTCCTGTTGTAGGGCAGCATATTCCATAACTAGGTAATCCGCAAGCTTCAGGAATTATTCGCGTATCAAGAGGTCCAACTCCTTCATCGTAATAAGTTTCTCCATCAAAAGAACATCCATTCTCTCTGAATATATTAAATTCATTAGTTATTTGAGAAGAAGTTGTAAATCCCCTAAATAAGAGTTTTATTTTATTCAACCCATATGCGGTATAAGCTACTTGTCCTGTTTTTCCAGCTTCTCCTTGTGCTGTTCTGGAATCTCTAACTTCTGCATTATTTTCACCTAAAAAGCTCCAGGTAAATTCTGTTCCACTAAATGTTTTCACATTATAATCAGAAACAGGAAGAGGGCATGTTCCTGTAAACCCAGAACAATCTATGAGTTCGTTTCCCCCAGCAGGGCAAGGACAGCCAATAGTAGCAGCAGGGCAATCTCCTGCAAGACACTGAACACTATACGTAGCCAGATCAAAATCAACAACATAGCTTCCTTCTCCAGTGTAGCTAACAAGCTTTCCAAAAACATTTTCTTCAAAATCAGGATGAGCAATATTTGCATAAGCTCCTGGACTTCCCAAGACAAGAATAACCACTCTGTCTCTTGAAAGTAAATTGTCAGTATCAAATACATTTAACATTATTGCTTTTAATCCAGGCTCGCTGTAAGAATGAACAAAACTATCCTGCTCTGTATTTCCTAAAACATTATCAAAATCAGGATCATCAATTTTCCAAACAACTCTTACAGGACCTTCAATATCATAACTTCCATGCTCAAAATTAAGCTCTTCTCCTATAAAATAAATTCCTTCTATAGGGCTCAATATTTCTGCACGAGGTCTTGTATTTCTGCAGTTAATATCTTCTTTTATTCTTAAAGCAGAACTAGTAACGCTGCTTGCTCCTAAAATTGCTGTAAATGTTAGCTCATCTCTCTCTTGAATCTGCGCACTTATCTCAAAGTCAGAAATCGCGCTTGCTCCTTGATTGACAGCAGTTGATGTTGCGATAACATTTCCAGATTTTTTAACTTCATAATTTATATTAAACTGCTCTTCTCCAAAATTCCCACTGGCAACCATTCTTACAATGTCCCCCCTGCAGCTTTGCGTAATGCTATTTCCTGCATAATCCTCCCAATGAGCTTCACTTAGCTCTCCTTGAGGAGTAGCAATACAGCAAATTTGATAATTATATCCAGAACTGCCTGCAACAGCAAGATGTGCATTAGTTCCTGCCGATAACTTCAATATTTCTTCCTCATCTGGATTATTCTCCCCGCACTCAATAGCTCCAGGATCATTTAAATTTACAGTTCTGCAGAAAAGGTCCCCATAGCATATTTCTGTGTTATACTCTCCTGCAAAATTTCTTGTTTTAGCATGAGCATTTGTATCTGCAGAGAGGTTCAAAATTGAATTTGTTCCAGAGCATGCCCTTGGATTCTCCCCCTGAGAATAAGTATAAGTTTTCCCAAAGATAGAGTCATAGCAAATCTGAACATTATAATTTCCCTGATTATACTTCTCAGCATGGGCATTTGTATTGCTAGAGAGTTTTAAAATAAGCTGGTCAGGCTTATTAGAACAAGCATCAGCAGGAATCTCTCCCAAAGCAATAACAAGGCTAGAAGATACTAAAAATATCAAAAAGATACTGCAGAAAAATAAGCTCCTCTTCATGTTTTTTAAAGCAAAGGCAGATTTATAAACCTTTTTTGGAATTTAACCCTCTCTCCACAGAAATATCTTCACTTTCTTAGGGGAGAAAACATCTAACGTCGCACTAACAACTCTTTCTTCTGCGTAGATATTTTCGTCTTTTGCATTAGGGAAATTAGCAAATGGAATCGGGCATGTCTCTTGAATATCGCAGATTCTGGCGGTATAGTTAATTCCATTGTCTGTAACTTGGTCAGATAAAATTTTTTCTATCCTTTGCATAGCAAGTCCTTCGTCAACTAGGACTTCTTCTCTAAGTGTCCTGTTCTCAGCTATTTGGTCCAGGATAGGATTGATATCCTCTGAAAGATCTCTCTCTTGGGAAATAGAGGTTCTGGAATATACCACTAATAAAACGCCAAAAATAATTATAATTGCCACTGTTGCTTCAACAAATCTAATAAGCCCCCTGCTATTTACCATATTTTAACAGTTAACTCTCCCAGTTCTATCAAACCATCTTCTTTTAATATTTCTATCTTTTTAGTTCTTGAGAACACATCTGCACCACTTGGAACCTCTCTCTGAATAATTATAGAGCTTTTATTTGTAAAGGTCAACAAAATACCAAAATCATTTCTGCTAGGCAGATTAAACTTCTCCTTCTTAAGTTCTTCATAATTAGAAGAATATTCTTCTCCCAATTTCCTAACCGCTTTTTCAGAAATTACTTTTTTAGATAAAGAAGAAGAAATTTCGTAATCATCCTGGGAAACAGCTCCGACATCTAAATTCCCTCCTGGAAAGCCCTTGCTTAGACTAACATATATAAAGTTATTTCCTTCATGGGCAACGCTGACTATTTCTCCAAGAGATCCAGACTGCAGGACATTATCTCTCTTATCTACGATCCTCTCTTTTTTATTGTCCGGATTGCCAATATAAAAACTGATAACATTCTTATCTCGGATAGCTATGTCGTTTAAACTAATCGAATAAGTAGTAATTTCAACACTTGAGTTTTTTTCTATGGCCGAAAATGTATAATCTAGCGAAGTATCAACCAATCTCGAAGTATTTGAAGGTCTGAAGAAAAATAAGGCAACTCCTACTAAAGCAATAAACAAAACAAGAGACAGAATCATCTCAATATGACTTGCACCTCTAGACGCTCTTTTTTTAATCATCCAATTAAAAAAATTAGAAGATTTATATAGCTTATTGTTTCATTATGAAAATGGAGCAGTTCATTAAAGGTCTCGCAATTAAAATAAAGGAGAAACCAGAGTTAAAAGGCATATCTGATGAAGTAGTAACGAATCTTCTGAAAGCACACCTTAAAAAAACAAAGATTTCTCTGAAAGACCTTAATAGCAAAGATTTGAAGATAATACTCTCTCAAATCAGAGCAGAATTAAGAAATCTAACAGGCCAATATCAGAAAAAGATTCTCAATAGAGAAGAGCTTCTGGATTCCAAGAGAATAAGCGAGTTATTAATGACCCATTCTTCGACAGCAGAAAGAATTTCATTCTACCCAGCTTTAAGGAAAAAGATAAATTCTTTAAATATTCGTTCTATTTTGGACTTAGGATGCGGGATAAATCCGTTGGCATTAGCTTCTCCAGATATAACTTATTATGCTTCAGATATAACTGAATCTGATTTGTCTTTAATCAAGTCTTATTTTTCCAGAAAAAAGATAAATGGCCGGACTTTTGTTTATGATTTAAGAAATCCTAAAGGAGATCTTCCAAAAGCAGATTTATGCCTTTTATTTAAGGTTTTAGACATAATAGAAAAAAAATCTCATAAATTAGCAGAAGAAATAATAAAGAGAGTTCCATGTAAATATCTCATTGTTAGCTTTGCTACAAGAAAACTTTCCGGAAGACCAATGGTCTTTCCAAAAAGAAAGTGGTTCGAGAAACTTTCACAAAGATTGGGATATAGATTTGAATCTTTTAATTCAGATAACGAAGTTTTTTATATTGTAAGAAAATCACCCTAAGAGAATATTTGCTCCAGTAGATACTAAAAATGCCATTATTACTAATATAAATGAATGCTTTATCCCTGCTTTAACAGACCCCTCTGCTAATTTGCCGATAGTAAGTCCTGTAAAAAATCCTTGAGCAAGGAGTAAATAAAGGAAAGATCTTCCAAGCGATTGAGCATTATCTGTGCCTGTTCCAGCAGTTCCCGCGTTTTGTATAGATGAAATATCTCCGCTCAATAATCCAAGAGAGCCAACTCCTTCAGTCAATGGAAGAATTTTGAATTGCATAACCAGCATGATTCCTATAAATATAAAGAAAATGATATATCCCTGAACAACAAGATTATAAATTATTGCTCTTCTCTCCTTTTTCAGCTTCTCAATTTCAGACATTGACCTTGCAACACTTTCTAATATGTAATCTATTTCTCCTCCTGATTTTTCAGCCTCCTGAATTAATGCAACTGCCCTCTTTATAACAGGACTGCCAATATCGTATGAAAAGTTCTCAAATGCTTTTTCTACAGGAATGCCTAACTCTATTTGGTTAGCAAGTTTAACTATATGCGAGCTCAAAGCACCATAATTTTTTCCCTTGACGTTTACAATGCTTTTGCTTACAGGAGTGCCACTTGCAACACTTTCTGCCAGGTTTCTCGCAAATTCCAGAAACATCGTATTCATTTTTTGTTCTTTATTATTTGCAATGATAATTCCCACAACAAAAGGAAGGGCGATAACTCCTGCTCCGATTCCAAATAAGAAAAGGAAAATATTAACATCTCCGCCATAAAATAGGAGTGCCATTCCAATTAGAATTATAAATATTCCAAACCCGATTCCAATCCAATGTGGTTTTTTAAGTCTCATTTAATACCTCGGCTGTTTCAAATGCAAAAATCCTAGGAAAATAATATTTATCAGGGAGATAATTACTATCACTAAGAAACTTAATTGCGTCTGGGTGAATGCAAACCCCACTCCTGAAACAGAGATAATTATTAACAAAAGCATCAAGATCATAGGGGCAGCGATAACAATTCCTATATAAAGATCCATAAATGTTTCTGCAGCCCTGGTATACTTCTCCCTTTCAATCCTGTATTCAATTAACAAGGAATCTCCTCTTTTCTCAAAGAAATCCTTTAATCCTCCTCCAGATTGAATGGTTGTAGCAAGTCCTGTAAAGAGTTCTGCCAACTTTTCACTCGGAACATTTTTAGAAGTATTGTTAAGCGCAGCAACAAGATCGTATCCATACAGATTAATCTGGTTTAAAACTTTTCTTATTTCCTTTCTAAGGGCAGGATATTCTTTGCTCATCCCAATTATTCTAAATATCTCGTTAGGAGCAATGCCGCTTCCAGAAATAGCTCCCATGTGAATTACTGCAAATGCAAGCTCTTGGTCTATTTTCCCCTCCAAAGACTTTTTCTCTATCAAAGGATAAAAATAAAGCGAGGAAAATGTAGCAATAGGCACAGCTAGAACCACCCAGAATACTTTAGCAAATCTTATAAGATAACCCCCTTCATAAACAGATACAAATGGCCAAAGAAAACCAATACTGAAAAACATAAGAAAAATCATAAATAAAACAGACACAAAAAAAGAAATCAAAGTCGTAAAAAGAATCATTGCAACATATGTTTCAAATAAAACGTCAATGTTTGCTTTTTTTATCTCAACAGACAAGCTCGTGAATCTTCCTTTGTTTATTTGATTTACCGCAGCATTAAGAAAGAATTTGTTTGACAATTTTAAGTACCCTCTAGCAGATCTGAATTCCTGAATCTCTTCACCAGGCTCTTTCTTTCTTTTTTTCAATTTCCTTATAGATGCTTCGCTTATACTTAACTCGTTAAGGAATTTTTCTCTGTCTATTTTAGGTATTGTAACCTCGATTTTGCTTTGCTCTCTCTCAAATTCCACATTTTCTAAAAAAGAAGCTTCTTCTTTCTCCGCAGAAAGCTTTCTGGTAACTGAGATATTTTTTAATAATTCAGGAACAGAATTGTTCAGAATTCTCATGCTTTCTATGAGGGAGTTTATTGCAGATGCCAAAAGTCTCCTCTCCACGCCTTTGGAAAAATGATATTTATTAATGTAAATAGCAAGCTCCCTGGCCATTCCGATTTCTGTGTTGATGTTTTTTCTCAGATTTTTTATCATAGTATTTTTTTGATTTGATCCTGCAACCTGGCAATTTCTCTTTTAGCTTTGCTAACCTTTTCAGGATCTTTATTTTTCTCAGCTTTCTCTAATTTATCAACAGCATCGCTCATGGCAGCAAGAAGCTGAGCCAGAATTCCCAAATCCTCTTTCTTCATAACCTTAAAACCCTATTTCAATTTAAATATCTTTCATATGTCAAGATTTTTCAAATCTTGAGCATGCTCAAGAACCTAGTTCTTGACATGTCAGTTGATTCCAAATTTCTGTAAAATCTCTTCAGGACTTCTATAATAGTCTTTAATCAGTTTTCCTACTTCATCAAACCCGACAATATTCTTTTTATAAAGCTCGTATAACAATCTTGCCCTTCTCAAAAGTTCTTTTTGAAGAACTTCCACGCTAATTCCCCTCTTAACCGAAATTCTCTCAAAAGCTTTGCTCTGTTTTTTAAAGTAGAATATATCTTTAGAAGGGTCCCAGACAAAAGGCGTATTTACTAAGGCAGTTCCATCTTTATTAACATTAACTATTTCAACTAATTCTCTTATCCTCCTTGTTTCATGACCTTGAACAACTGCATGGGTTGCTATTGCAACGCAATCAAGAGAGTTTACTAATGTGGGCGGAAGCTCTATCGGAGGGGTTTGTAGCCTTCTTATAAGCGTATCAACAGAGTCTGCGTGAATAGTGCTTAATGAACTATGTCCGCTGGCCATTCCCTGAAACAAGACAAATGCTTCTTTTCCTCTTACTTCTCCCACAATTAAATAATCTGGATTTTGTCTGAATGAGCTTTTTAATATTTCAAATAAATCTATTTCTCCAACTTTTCCAACTCCAATAGATGTTCTGGCAACAGCAGGAAGCCAGTTCTCTCTTGGCAAATTTATCTCTCTAGTGTTGTGGACAATTATATTGTTGCATATAAACTTCTCATATCCAGGTATGCTGATGTCAAAAACTTCTATATTTTTCCCAATTATCTTTTTCACAGACTTTACCTTGTCCCACAAAACATCGTTATGTGATAAGTCATTGCACTCGGATCCTTCAGGAGCGATCTTTTGCATATAGTTTCTCCCAATTTTTTGTAGCCCATTGATATATCTTGATTGTATTTTCTCGAGAGCTATTTTCCTTAGCCTCTCCATTCTTTCAGAACCTATAGGGATGATATCTGAATTTGCATGGGTTGCTTTAGCATTCATCTTCATTAGTTTTGAATTCTTTCTCTCCTGCAAAAATCCTATCTCTTTAAACTTCTGGATATTCTCCCATCCAGATATAGAGAGATTTATGCACTTGTCCTTTCTGTTAAAATCATTTATTCTTGAAATTATCCCCTGTCTGAGAAGTGTTGTTTGAATATCCTCAAGAAGAGTAAGGCTCTGGGAAGCGCATGAAACTTCATATTTCTTTATGCATCCATCTGCACTGAAATATCCTCTAATAACCCTCCCAATTTGCGCGTTTGACAAGCTAAAAATAAAATCTGAAATCTTTTTTGTATTTGAATATCCATCAAGTTCAAGAACTTTTTTCATAAATTTATAGAATACTGTGCTGTGTATCCTTATTGAAACTCCATTATCATTCATTAATGAATAATTTGCGCCGATATAATCAGAAACGTTTTTAACAATGTCCCTGCATTCCTCATCAACATTGGATACTATCACGCAGCTTTTCCCACAATTGTCATAACTTCCGTCTCCAAGCCATAGTCCGCAGAATTCAAGGAATTCATCACTAATCTCAAACATTACAGGGATTGAAGAAGTATTATTACTCTTTATTTTTATATTCTTCAGCTCCTGTTCTGAAAGATTAATCTCTAATTTTCTGAATTCATGGATCTTTATTATAGAATGATTCTTCCACCATCTAAATCTTTCTTTTTTCACACCGAGTTTTTTATAATCATAATTGTCAAGAATTCTTTTTATTGGCTCACCTTGTAAGAAATTATCATCAAATAAGTCAAGATGCTCCATAAGATTTATCGTCTTTTTTTCTTTGCCATCAATTGGAAGAACTCTCGGAACTGCAATATAAGACTTTCCTTCTACAAGCTCTTTAGGTTTAACATCCTCAAATAATTTATCTTCCCCAAGTTTGAATAATGAATGGTCCTCAGTAACTTTTATCTTTCTCCCAGTTGATGTTAGGATTTCATATATATCTTTGTTTACTAAGTGCTTTATATGTTTGCTTGGTTTCACAAACATAATTTCTCCTTCTTTTGTAGAGGTTAAAATCTCTCCTTCCATTTTCTTATCCACAAATTCCTTTATTGTAATGTTTTTAATCTCTTCATTTATGTCTTTGACAATTATTCTAGAATCTCCTGTAACACTATCTTCAATACTAACAACTCTTGCTTCAGGTGGAATGAAAAAAGCCAGCGCATTTAACAAGGTCGTCTTACCAGAAGCAGTGCCCCCAGAAATTAGAATGTTTGATTTATGTTCGATTAAAATCCAGAAATATGCCAGCATTTCAGGGCTAAGCGTATTCATTCCAATAAGCTGTATCGGTGTCCAAGGAACTTTTGTAAACTTACGAATTGTAAAAGTTGGTCCGCGAGAAGTAACATCTTTTGTATACGTAGCATTAACTCTGCTTCCATCGCTCAATGTCCCATCAAGTAAGGGCTGAGCATAAGAAACATATCTTCCTGCTCTTTGAGCCAGCTTTTCTACAAAGCCCCCCAATTTTTCTAGATCTTTATAAACTATATTTGTTTTCAAATTTCTATAAACTCTATGAACAACATAAACCGGAGTATTAATCCCGTTACATTCTATATCCTCTATAAAATAATCTCTTAGAACAGGATCTATTTCATTAAATCCAACAAAATCTCTAAAAAGATAATAAAATATCTTGCTATATGTTTCTCCGCTGATTTCTATATTTAATTCGTCAATCAGAAGTCTCGCTGTCTTATCAATGTAAGCAGATGTTGCCTCCAAAGTTTTATCAACAGCAACATTAACATTGATTAATTCAAGCATTGCTTGTTCTATTTTCTCCAAGGCTTCTTTTTCATATCCTCTAAGAATAGGCTCTTCTAGTTCGTATATCAATTCTCCTAGTCTCTCGTTCCAATAAATATGCACAGAAGCATAAGGAGGAATAAGCATATATCTAATATCAACCTTTTTTTTATCAGACTCTCTATGCAGGGCAGGGATAGCAGGATTTAGATTAAGAGTTATCACCATGATATAATGAAATTCTGCCTTTTATTTAAAATTATCTTTTATCGGCTTTTTTTGACATCTTAAGATATTTGCCTTATATCCAATGTATCTAAGCTTGCCCCTTTATTTCCAAGGTTAGAAAAAGATAATCTGTAAGGAATAGAAGCAGGAGTAAATTTCTTTTCTACAATCTCTTCTCCGTCAAAAGTCAAATCCGCAATATTAGAATAATCAAGAGTTAGTGTAACTTTATAATTTTTTTGTGTTTTTTCCGTCCTAGAAACAACTCTTCCAACAGGCACATCAATCCCTGGCTCTGTATAGGGTTTTCCAATTTCTTCTAATACAATATATATCTTATTTGTCTCTGAATTTATAAATAATTCTCCCACTTTAATTGTAAAGTCTATATTCCTGACATTTCCAGGGCCATTTTCCAGAACAGTATTTGCCTTATCATCAAGCAATGTAAGCGAATTAATAGTTTGTTCAACAAGAGCAATGTCTTTCGATTCGTTTATTTTAGGCATAATAAATGTCAAAGCTATTCCTATAAGTGCTAGTCCGACTAAGGTATAAAGAACTGTTTCAATCCAGACCTGGCCCCTTTTTCCTTCCATATTAAGATATATCAAAGTTTTCACCTACACATGCTCTTATAGTTATCTCATCTGATTTTTCGCAGATTTTTCCCTCTTCTACAACTGGATAAATTTCTATCTTAACAAAATCCTCATTATTAGAATAAACATATGTTTCTAGTCCCCCTTTGTTAGGTATCTTTATTTCTTCTGAATCTATATCAAGCATTCTTACATCTTCGATAGAATCGCCCTGTCTTAGTTCTACTTTTCTTGTAGTTCCATCATTTCTATAAAACAATAAATCAAAGCCTTCAACATCTAAAGTTTTTCCCACATTTCCAATTGCTTCTCCTTTAACTGCAATTCCATATTCTTCACCATTAAAGCAATTATATTTAAATTCTTGTCCCTGGAATTCAAATTTCTCTTCAAAAGCAAAATAGTTTCTAAAATTCAAACAAGAGGTGCTATCTTCCAAACTGTTTCGCACAAATGGCACAATAAAATTAGCAATAATAGCAACAGCTGCTACTGTAATTAGTATAATTAAAACAGTTGCTATTATTGGGGACAAACCTCTTTTTTTCATCATTGTTAAAATGTTCTGGATTGAACTATAGTCTCTACGCCATATCTTTGATCGCATGTATACGCTCTTTTAAACGAATTAGTTTCTCCTAATATCATTGGCACTATTAGAAGTTCATTTTGACTAGTAATTTCTTCTGGGATAGGAACATTAACAGTTTCACCGCTTCCAGAGATAATGCTCGATAAATCCTCTGGAACTGCGACTCCTTCTACTCTTAAACTTCCAAGTCTTTTTTTCCTTATCTCTATTCCATATAATGCAACATTTCCTTTGTTCAAAATATAAATTCCATCTCCTTCAATTGCCTCCACTTCAAAAACAACTTTATCGCATGAATTCTCTATAGGTTCTCCGAATTTCTCAACTCTTTCAGAAACAAATGTTTTAGCCCAGATAAAAATGATTATAGCTAAAACAAGGGCTATTGAAATTAGAAGAACAGTAGCTATCACAGGGCTTAATCCTCTCTTCCTCTTAGCAATACTCATGTTTCTAATAATCACAACTTCTTTAAAAACTTAATTAAATCCGCTATAGTCTTTTCTTTGAGAAGATTGAATAAATATCCGTTGATCTTGGGATTTACTTCTTTTTAATGCTATTCTTATCCCAAAAATAAGGAAAATAATAAACATGATTCCTCCTAAAACAATTAAGATAATTCTCCAATTATCTTTGATAAGGTTCTGACTTTGTATTGTTTTAATCTCTTCGTTAGAAGCTTTATCAGTAGTCGGATCAGTCTTTTTAGTTTTGCTGGTACTCTGACTATCTGTTGTTTCAGCATTACTGCTAACCTTAGATTTGCTTTCACTTTGCGTGTTCGGACAAATTCCGCAATCAATAGCACAAGAGGCGCAACTTTCTCCAAAGTCCGCAGAACAAACATTATCTCCGCATTCAAGTTTATCTTCAACAACTCCGCTATATCTTAATCCTGAAACAATAAATGTATTCTCTGTTTCATCTACTTCGCAGTTATATTTCCCCATTCTTCCAGGACAAGCAATCTTTTGGCAATCATTCAAAATATCTTGCAAGGAGTTTAATCCTTCTTTATCAGAAATGCAAACTCCATTAGACAGCGATGCAGGGCTTTTATATATATAAATTGACTTTACCTCGTCGCTTTTTAACACAAGATTCTTAGTTATTAAATAAACTCTTGATTCATCAAGCCCGCTTCTTTTTATCAGAACATTAGTCATATCAAAATTTGTTTTGCCATTCTTTAACTTAAGCAAAGTTTTGCCTTCTAGTTTGTCAGTAACAACAGCCTCTTTTTTGTTTTCAAGTAATTTATCTATATTCTCTAAAATATTTTTCTTAATCTCCTGTTTAACTTCTGCCTCTTTTTTAGGGTTAACTACAACAATTGTCTGTTTCACAACGCCGTTTATTCCAACTTTAAGTTTCTTTTTAACCTCTTCAGAGCTCTTTTTAGCGATGTTCTTATCTGCTTTAACAACTGCCTCTACTTGTTGAACAACATCTGCTATCAATTTTGTAGCTTCTTTTTGGCTTATCTCTTTATTTTTTACTTTTTCCTTTAAAACTTCT
>CAZWLX010000002.1:0-2034 GCA_964634845.1 Candidatus Woesearchaeota archaeon
GAATACAGGTATGCCCCAGGGGTTTTAACTAGACCAATGAGGAATCTTGGAAGAGAGTTTGGTTTTGCCAGAGTAGACATCGGCCTAACCAGTTGGCTAAAGCCCTCTAGAAGAAAAACAGACTATAAAATTCCCGCAAAGCCTGCATTTGAAGAGAGTCTACCAGAAAATGAAAAAATTGAAAGAAATTGGAGACTAATAATTGAAGCGCTTGAACAAACAGGCTATTGTGAGTCTCCCCTAATATTTTCAACAGATATCGCCCGGGGTTGTATAGGTAGCCGTTCTTTAAGTAGAGCTATCAGTTTTAGAGAATGGGAGTTTAGGACTTACATGGCGAGGAACAGCGGTAGATATGAAAGTAGATATAAATATGTCACTGAAGGGGGATCCAAATTAAGGAAATTTGCAAAAGATCCATTTAGCCAAAGTGCTTTCGACATGTTCGTAACACAAACAGGTTTACCGACTGCGGAAATAAGAGGTAAAAAGGTTTTAGTCTATCATCCCAGAATAATGAGAGAAGTTCAAGGATTAAAAAGGGTCTAATCTACAGATAAATCTCAGAAAGAATAGATGTTTTTATTCTCTTTTTAGAAAAACACCTACACTATTCTCAGGATTAATTAATAAATCTCTTCTTAATTCACGCAAAAAGACATCTATTCTTTCTTTTCTCTGTCTTTCTCTACCATCATTATCCAATCTTAAATCCAAGGGCGCATAATTAATGTCAGAGATCCTCTGAGAAACATCTCTGGCTTTTTCTTCAGACAATCCATCGTACCTATCAAGAACAACATGCGCATTCCTCCAAGAAGAATGCAATGATTCATATCCTCTCTCAACTGTTGCCCATAAACCATTTGTTCCGTGATTAAGATTTTCAAAAACAAGAACATTGACACAATTATTTGCTCCTCCGCGATATTCTTCTTTTAACTCTCCTTGCGTATAATGTCTCATCCTGCCCAAAGAGAAAAAGCTTTTTTAAAACTTTGTGAAAACTCTATAAACTAAACCAAAATCACAAACTCAAAAAGAAATTCTTATCTTTCCCTCTTGAATAGTCTTCAAAACAAATCTTGCAGCCCTGTCAACATCAAAGGCCCCGCCTTTTTTTAAGAAATTATTTTTCTCTGCTATTTTTTCAAGAAAAATCTCTACATCATCCTCTCGAATATTGTAAAAACCTTGCAACTTCCCTGGAAACTTTCTCATAATTTCCATAACTATCAAATCAGGATTCTTAACTTTATCAAATGTTTTAACACTTATCTGCGCATGTTTCTTTAAATCAAGCAAACTCTCATTAGAACTTTCGCTGTCTGGAATAACTCCGGGAGTGTCTAAAATTAAAATATCTTTATTAAATCTTATTTTGCTTATAGACTTTGTAAATCCAGATTCTGGTGAAGTTTTAACTTTTCCTCCTCCAGCCAAAGAATTAATTAAAGTGCTCTTCCCTGTATTAGGATACCCAATAATTCCAACTCTTGCCTTTTTTCCATGCATTTTAAGTCTCTTAACTTCTATCTTTAAAACCTCTCTAAGCTTTGCCTTTCCAACTTTGCTCTTGCTTGAGAATAAAACATATGGCTTTAACTCTGAAAAATCATAATTCATCTTAAGTTCATTAATGTTCACAAGATCAGCTTTATTAATAATCCATATAATCTTTTTTCCATTTTCCTTAACAATCTTCTCAAGTTCAAGATTTCTCGTCTTTTCAATAGCTCTTGCATCCAAAATCTCTAAAATTATGTCGCAAGTTCTAATCATATCTCTAACAGCGACAGGAAATTTAATCTTATGATCATTTCTATCGCTGGGCTTTCTCGTCCTTCCGCTTTTCTTTGATGAAAAACTATATCTAACTCTCATAAATCAATATAGTTCCTCCCCCATTTTAAAATCATCTATGTCTTCTTGTGTTGCTCTTCCGTATTCTTGTTTTTCTCCGTAGTCTTTTCTTATGCCTTTGCTTTTTAATTGGTCTAGCATTTTTTGTCCTTGTTCGTATCCTTTTTTTCT
>CAZWLX010000002.1:2044-3435 GCA_964634845.1 Candidatus Woesearchaeota archaeon
ATATCTTGATGAACCTCTCCCGCCAACTCTCCGATGATTACTCCCTCTGGAGGACCATCTCCTGTTTGAATCGCTAAATCCTCTTTTCTTAACATCAACTTCCAACTTCTCAACAACAGGCAGTTCTTTTTTAATAACTTTAACATTATTCTTATTAATCACGTCATTAAAATTCTCATAATCTGTGTGAGAAATTAGGCTAATCGCCTCTCCATTCTCTCCAGCCCTAGCAGTTCTTCCAATTCTGTGTATATATTCTTCAGGATCCAAAGGAGAGTCGTAATTGTAAACATGCGTAACTCCTTTTATATCCAATCCTCTTGCTGCAACATTAGTGCAAATAAGAATTTCAGCTTCATTATCGTGAAATTTTTGTATTATTTTAGTTCTTTTATTCTGCTCTAATCCTCCATGAATGGCGTGACATTTTATTCCGTTTTTTCCTAAATTCCTTGCGATAATATCAACAGTTCTTCTAGTGTTACAAAAAACCATTACAATTCCAGATTTTTCTTTCTTTAATAAATATCCAAGCAAGGAAAACTTTAGATAAACAGGAACATCATAATAACTCTGTTTCAACTTTGAAGGATCTACTTGAGTATCAACAGTAATGGTTATGGGATTTATCAAATGTTTTTTCTCTATATCTTTAACTCTGCTTGATGTTGTAGCTGAAAAGAGCAATGTCTGCCTCTGCTTGGGACAATAAGAAATTATTTCTTCAACATCGTTAATAAATCCCATATCTACCATTCTGTCTGCTTCATCAAGAACAAGAATCTTCACTTTTGACAAATTTAATTCTCTTCTGTTGAGTAAGTCTAAAATCCTCCCCGGAGTTCCAATAACAATTTCACAATCCCTCAATTCTGAAATCTGCCTTCTTATATTTACACCTCCATAAATCTCAATACTTCTCAAATCAAAATTCTTTGAAAATTCCTTAGTCACCTTCGAAATTTGATCTGCTAATTCTCTCGTAGGTGTTAAAACTAAGGCTTGTATTCCTCTTCTCGGAGATGTTTTTTCAATTATACCAGAAGCAAAGGCAAAGGTCTTACCGCTTCCTGTAGATGCATTCCCAATGACATCTTTGCCTTTCAATATTAAAGGGATTGTCTCTCTTTGTATATCTGTTGGCTCATTAAAACCCATATCTCTGATTATATTTACTATTTTCTCGCTTAATCCTAATTCTTTGAATTTATCCATTTTTATGTGAAAGAATTCTCAGTTCTTTAAATTAGATTTCAAAACTCCCTTTTAAACCTGCGCCTTTAAGAAATAAAAATACGCCCTGACCGAATGTGGAGAGAACTTCTCCATCAATAGGTGACCACAAAATCACTTTTTCTTCTTTTTTGTAGACACCTCTTTTAATGTCTTTT
>CAZWLX010000002.1:3445-15524 GCA_964634845.1 Candidatus Woesearchaeota archaeon
AAATCATCTTTCTTAGAATACACTTGTAATGTCCAATAATACTTATACCTATCTTCCAACATAATATTTATCGGAGGATAATTATTTTTCAAAAGTATAAAATTTAATAATAATCTCCCAACCCTCCCATTTCCATCCTGAAAAGGATGAATATGTTCAAACTGATTATGCAGTATTGCAGCTAAAACTAGAGGCTTAAATTTCCCTTTATTTTCCTTATACCATCCAATAAAATCATCCAGATAATCCCTCAATTCTTCTTTTGGAACTCCAGCATGAATCACCTGCCCAGACGAGTTTCTGACTACGACATTGACATCTCTAAATTTTCCAGCAAAACTCTTTGAACCCTTAAAACAAAGCTCGTGCAATTTCAATAATAATTTTAAAGATAAATCTTCCTTTGTTTTTCTTATATAATCAACAGCTTTAGCAACTCCTTTCGTTTCTATTTCCTCTTCATCTTCAGCTTTATCTTTCTCAAAAATTTCCGGAACTTCATCTTCGGTTATTGTGGAACCTTCAATAGCATTTGTGTTATAAACAAAATCCTCTGTAAAAATTTTCCAATCTTTTTCACTCAAATGAACAATCTCTATCTTTTCATTCTGTTTATTTAATACTTCTACTTGCTTTTTAGTCAAAGTAAAAAAGAAAATCTTAGTGCTCATCTCCTCGATCAAATCAAGAATTATTTTTTCGGCTCTCTTTATTTTTTCTTTTAATTCCTCTTTAGAAAGATTACTTCCAAGATATTTTCTTATCTTCTCAATCTTTTCTCCTTCCCTATAAGAATAAATCAAATAATACTTAACACTTTTTCCAGACTTTCTTTTCTCAACATACATAATGTATTAAAGGTGCCTACATTTATAAACATTTCTAATTCTGTGGGCACCCAGAAGTACGCCCTGACCGAGAATCGAACTCGGGACTCATCCGCGACAGGGATGTGTTTTGCCACTAAACTACCAAGGCATGAATTCAGATATAAAATTCAGTTTTTAAATATTGTCATCTTCTCTATCATCTTCTCGAATTATCAAACAATAACCCCTACTCTTAAAACTCAAAGATCCTGCTAACCGAGTTTTACTCCTATCAATTTGATTTCTATCAACAACAGCATCTACTCTAGTCATCTTTCTCCAATTCTCTGAATCA
The DNA here is from genome assembly GCA_964634845.1 of Candidatus Woesearchaeota archaeon. GTDB lineage: Archaea > Nanobdellota > Nanobdellia > Pacearchaeales > GW2011-AR1 > ARS1309. The sequence goes on from CAZWLX010000002.1 coordinate 4,610, forward strand.
ACAGATATTGCTAAATCATCTGTAGAACGATCGCTTGCTTGTAAGGAAAATCTTGCCTTAACTCCAGAATCCCAAAAATCTCTCTCCCATAAATCACAATCTAAAACCTCGCCCCTAGAAAGTCTATCCCAATCTCCTTTATTTGTACTTAGATAAACTTCATAAATCTCTCCTCCATCAGCAAAATATACTTCCATGAAAAATCTGGAGAACAGCTCTATTTAAACACTCCCATCTTCAATATCCTCAATCCTTCCCCCGAGAACTAAAAAAGGATCTTCTATCCTTAATTCTATTCCATTTCTTTTCGCTAAATCAGAGGCATTGATACCAATACTCGGATGAATAATAACAAGTTCTGTGCCAACCCCCCTCATTGCATCAAATCCTCCTAATTCTCTTAATGCACTAAAAGAATGCAAAGAGACTATCCCAATTGTCCTAGAAAATTCCATTAATCTCTTATAAGTTCTAATGGTATTTACATTCTCCAAAGAAGAATCAAAAGGAACAATTGGAACAACTTCAAAACCTCTTTGTTGGAAAACTTTTATAGCCCTATTAGAAGAATCATACCAATGAGGAGAAGCATATGCAACAGCCACAACATTCCCATATTCACAATATTTATTCTTCATTAGTCTCTCCTGCCAAATCCCCTGCAAAGCATTAAATTAAATTCATACTTAAAAATATTTATATTCAATCCATTCCAGAAGTATTTCTTTGTTGTAAATAAAGAGATAATCTTGCGTTATCATCACCCAAGACAATAGTCTCTCCAGCAATTAACCTTTCTCTTAATTCAGGAGTTTGTCTTACACTAGCACAAACTTTCTCTGTAGGAAGAAAAGTGAATGTTATGTCTCTATCTCCTGAACCAGCAGTTTCAAGTATAAATTGAACAGGCCCTATCCTTGCCTTTAATCTATCTCCATCAAGAAAATTAACTACATCTCCAAGAGAAGGGTCAAGATAAACCCTATAAACTCTATCCTCTTCATATACCTTCATATAATTATCTAAAAAAATAAATTATTAAATCTTTATATGTTTTTTCACTACTCTTTTAGATGAAAATTCTTGAACAAAACTTAAATACCACTTTAAACTAATGAAAATATGAACAAAAAACTATTGGCGACAATTACATTATCAATATTCTTAGTTATAGCTCTGACATCAATAGTTTCTGCATATGGATATTATAACGAAGGTTACGATAGAACTACATATCTAAAAACAACAACTCATTCATCTCCTTATGGCCCATCATACACAGAAACAACAAACTATGATAAATCAACAGACACTGTCTACTTAGGTGGAAATGGATACGCAACAACCACAAGTTACATAAAAACAACCACGAGATCTCCTGATTATAGCTACTCATACTTTCCATCATCCTATTACGGCTCTTACTATCCTAAATCAGCTTATACATATTCTTACAAACCTTACTATCCATATGGCTGGAACACAAAACCAAGTTATAACTACTACACATATGGCTCTGGAAACAAATATGGATATGATTATTATTATCAACCAGCTTACATAGGCCATTATAATTGGAGATATTGAATAAAATGGCAACAGATAAAAAACCAGAAGTTAGAAAATCAGATGAAAGTGAATTAGTTGTTTCTGTAGATATGCCAAATGGATTTACTTATACAGGAAAAATGAGTAGAGACCGACCAACTTCAGCCCCTTGGTTAACCTTAAGAGATGCAATAACTACTAGAACAGAAGAACTTGTTGACACGTCTGACCATACATCTTACGGAGAAAGATTAATAAGAGGACGTAGCAGAAGAGAGAGTTACGAAGATTTATTTAGAGTAACGAATCAAGATGGAACAATGGTTAGGTTAAATACAACTAGTGCAGTAATTCATTATCCTCTAGGATATACTTTCATAGATCCACATGCTACTATTCAAGATTAAGAATAAATAGACAATTCCTCAGAAATTCCTAAGAGGCTCAATCACAATTCTTTTAAACCCTCTGACATAAAGATCCATATGGAAGAAACAAAATTCATCTGGATGGACGGCTCTTTAATTCCATGGAAAGATGCAAAAATTCATATTTTAACACACTCTTTGCATTATGGCTCTGCTGTATTCGAAGGAATTCGTTTCTATAAAACAGAAAAAGGTCCTGCAGTATTTCGTCTTAAAGATCACATTTCCAGACTGTTTAAATCAGCAAAGACAATGTACATAAAAATCCCATATAAAGAAGAAGAGATATGCAAAGCAGTTCTAAACTTAATAAAAGAAAATTCTCTGGATTCTGGATACATAAGGCCAATTGTATACTATGGATATGGAAAAATGGGATTAGGAGTAAAAGAAGCAAAGGTAAATGTCTCTATAGCTGTCTGGCCATGGGGATCTTATTTAGGAGAAGACCCTATAAAGATCAAAATCTCTAACTTCATGAGAATTCATCCTAAATCATCTGTAACACACGCAAAAATTTCAGGTCATTATGTGAATTCTATTCTTGCCGGAGAAGAAGCTCGTACAGAAGGATTTAATGAAGCTCTTCTTTTGGATTACAAAGGAAATATAGCAGAAGGTCCTGGAGAAAACCTGTTCATAGTGAAAGACAATGAACTGCAAACCCCATTAAAAGAAAATATTCTCCCAGGAATAACAAGAGATTCTATAATAAAGATTCTCAAAAAGATGTTTACAACGCAGATGAAGCATTTTTTACAGGAACAGCTGCAGAAATCACTCCAATTTCCTACATTGATGGAAAAAAATTAAAAACAGAATTTGGTCCCATTACAAAAAAGTTGAAAAAGGCATATCAAGAAGTTGTAACAGACAAATCTCCCAAATATCAGCGCTGGTTAAGCCATGTTAATTAATTATCAAGAGGTTCTACGTTAGCAATCTCGTCTTCTTTTGGTACCTTCACTATATCAACAACTCTGTCTCCGACTTTCAGCTTAACCATTCTAACTCCTTGAGTTGCTCTTCCCATAACACGCATATCTTTCATCCCAATTCTCGTCATCATTCCTTTGCTTGTCGTCACAATAACAGAATCTTTATTATCCACACTCAAACTTCCTATAACTTCTCCTGTTTTATCAGAAATTTTCAAATTAATAACTCCTTTTCCTCCCCTGCTCGTTTTCCTATAATCATCTAAATCACTTCTCTTCCCATAACCTTTTTCAGTTGCAGTTAAAATAGTTGTCTTTCCATTTAAAGGCAAAACTTCAATAGAAACAACTTCATCTGTCTTTCCTAAATCAATCCCTCTAACTCCATAACTTGCTCTTCCCATAATTCTAACATCCTCAGAATTAAATCTTGTTGCCTGCCCTTTTCTTGAAATCAATAAAACCTCTTGCTTATCAGAGACTCTTCTAACATTAACAATTGAATCACTTCCGTCTAAAGGAAGTTTCATAATATTAATTCCAGAACTCCTTGGTTTTGAAACATCTTTCAAAGAAAGTTTCTTAACTTGTCCTTTCTTTGTAACAAACATAATATAATCTTTCTCAAAATCCTTCAAAGACATTACATTAGCAATTTTCTCATCTTTTAAATTAAGAACATTAATTAAAGCTCTTCCTTTTCCTTGCCTCTCCATTGCAGGAACTTCATGAGTTTTAAGCCAATATACTCTTCCCCTGTTTGTAAAGAATAATAAATAATCATGTGTATTGCATGTAATTAATTCTGTAACAAAATCTTCCTCATCTTTCAATTCTCCCCCAGTAACTCCTTTCCCTCCTCTCTTCTGTTCTCTATAAGATTTCAAATCAACACGTTTAATGTATCCAGAATTTGTAATTGAAACGACAACATCTTTTTTCTCTACTAAATCCTTTTCTTTAATCTCATCAACTTTTTTTATTATTCTTGTTCTTCTATCATCTCCATAATTTTTCTTTAATTCATTGACTTCTTTTTTAATAACTTTCAAAACTTCTTTTTCATCTCCGAGAATTTTCTGCAATTCAGAAATTGCCTCTTTTAATTTCTTCTCTTCATCTTTTAACTTTCCTGCTTCTAATGAAGTAAGCTGTTGCAATCTTGTTTCAAGTATTGCTTTACTTTGTCTGTCTGTAAAGTCAAACTTCTTCATCAATCCAGAATGAGCTTCAGAAACATTCTTGCTTTTTTTAATAAAATCAACAATTTTGTCTATTTGTATCAAAGCTTTCAACAATCCAATAACAATCTCAAGTCTTTCCTCTGCTTTTTTCAATTCAAATTTACTTCTGTGAGTAACTATTTTTATTCTATATTTCACATATTCTCTAACAACATCAAGCAAAGTCAAAATCTTTGGTTGATTATTTACAAGAGCAAGTATATTCGCGTCAAAATTGTTTTGCAGTTTTGTAAATTTAAATAACTTATTCAATGTGAATGTAGAATTAGCCCCTTTCTTCAATTCAATAACAACTCTTATACCTTTTTTATCAGATTCATCTCTCAAATCAGATACATCAGGCAGTTTCTTTTCAGTGGCAAGCTTTGCAATTTCTTTAACTAAATCAGCCTTATTAACCATGAAAGGAATTTCAGTAACAATAATGCTCTGTCTTCCTTTGTTTTCCTCTGTTGTTGTTCTTGCCCTCATAATTAATTTTCCTTTTCCAGTTTTATACATATCTTCAACTCCTTGCCCCATAACAATTCCTCCTGTTGGAAAATCAGGACCTTTAACAAACTGTGTTAAATCCTCAACATTAGTTTTATCTCCTTTTTCAATATAATGAACAATAGCATCGCACAACTCTGAAAGATTATGTGGGGGAATGTTTGTTGCCATTCCAACAGCAATTCCTGTTGTTCCGTTTAACAATAAATTTGGCAATTTTCCTGGCAAAGTCTCTGGCTCTTTCAAAGAATTATCAAAATTAGGCAGCATTTTCACTGTCTCTTTATCAATATCTTGTAATAATTCTTGAGAAATCTTGCTAAGCTTTGCTTCGGTATATCTCATAGCTGCCTGAAAATCTCCGTCAATTGAACCAAAATTTCCCTGCCCTTTGATAAGAGGATATCTCATTGAAAAATCCTGAGCCATTCTAACCATTGAATCATAAACCGCGACATCTCCATGAGGATGATATTTTCCAATAACGTCGCCAACAACTCTTGCAGATTTTACAGTCGGCTTGTCAGAAGTTATCCCGAGTCTTTGCATAGCATAAAGAATTCTTCTGTGGACAGGCTTTAATCCATCTTCAGCACTTGGAAGAGCCCTCTGAACAATAACAGACATAGCATAATCAATATAAGCCTTCTCCATCTCTTCAACTATTTCAGCTGCCTGCACACCTTTCTCAATCATATTCTTCTCTCTTCTTTCCATTTCCTTTTCTCCAGCTTTTGCATCTGCTCCATTCTCATTCATATTTTTCTCATCTGTTGAATTATTTTTATCTGTCATTAATTCTCCTATGGAACGGGAAATACTCCGAGGCTATTTCCGATTTCATGAATGCTAGATCCTTCTTCAAGAGAGTAATAGATATAAAAAAAGGTCTCTAATACCGCCATGTCTAAAGCGTCTGTTTGTCTATCAACAGAACTATTATACATCCATTTCCGAATTCTTTCCTTCAAAAAATCCCTATCTTTAGATTCTTTCATCATGCCAAATCACCTCCATTTCTTCAATTTTCCAGAGATTAAATATCAATTTCTGCCTCCCTTGCCTTTTCTGTAATAAACTGCCTTCTTCCTTCAACATCATCTCCCATAAGCATTGTGAAAACCCTATCTGCCTCAACAGCATCTTCAATTGTTACTTTTTTTAACAATCTTGTTTTTGGATTCATTGTTGTTTCCCATAATTGCTCTGGATTCATCTCTCCCAATCCTTTAAACCTCTGAACATCTGAATTTCCAACTTCCTTTAACAAATCTTTTAATTCTTCATCAGAATAAACATAATGAACTTTTTTCTTCCTGATTCTATAAAGTGGAGAAACAGCAATATACACATTTCCATTCTCTATAAGCTTTGGCATAAATCTAAAGAAAAAAGTCAGCAACAAAGTTCTAATGTGTGCTCCATCAACATCTGCATCAGTCATAATTATCACTCTGCTATATCTCAACTTTTCTAAATTAAACTGCTCTTCTCCAACACCTGTTCCAATAGCTGTAATCAATGCAGAAATTTCTTCATTTCCGAATATTTTAACTTGGTTTGCTTTTTCAACATTCAAAATTTTTCCTTTCAAAGGCAATATAGCCTGATTTTCTTTATTTCTTGCTTGTTTTGCAGAGCCTCCTGCAGAATCTCCCTCAACTAAATATAACTCTGTATTATCAGATTTTTTATTTGAACAATCAGCTAACTTTCCAGGTAAATTTCCAATAGAAAATGCATTTTTTCTTCTTACAAGTTCTTTAGCTTTCTTGGCTGCTTCTCTTGCCTTTTGAGCTTCCAAAGCTTTTGCAACAATTCTTCTGGCAATAGTTGGGTTTTCCTCAAAAAACTGCCCCAGTGCTATAAAAGAAACAGACTCCACAATCCCCTTTACTTCTGAATTTCCTAATTTTGTTTTTGTTTGCCCTTCAAATTGAGGTTCTGGAACTTTGACAGAAACAATTGCAGTCAATCCCTCACGCGCATCATCTCCAGTAAGACCTCCATTTTTAACCAAGTTATTCTTTTTAGCATAATCATTTAACGCTCTCGTCAAAGCTGTTTTAAAGCCGACAACATGAGTTCCTCCCTCAACAGTATTAATAGTATTTACAAAACCAAGAACATTCTCCTGATATCCGGAATTATATTGAACAGCACAATCTACAATAACATTTTGATCTTCTTTAGAAAAATAAACTGGTTTGTTATGAATTGCTTCTTTGTTTTTATTTACCCATTTTACAAACTCTATTAATCCTCCTTCATAATGAAAGCTTTCTTTCTTTCCGCTTTTCTCATCTCTCAAAGTTATTTTGACACCTTTATTCAAAAAAGCAATTTCTCTAAATCTCGTTTCTAAAACAGAGAAGTCAAAATCCGTTGTTGAGAAAATAGTTTCATCAGGCATAAAAGTAATTTCTGTTCCTGTTTCATCTTTATCTGTTTTTCCAATAACTTTTAATTTATACAACGGCTTTCCAATCTTATATTCTTGTTCATGAATTTTCCCGTCTCTTTTAACTTTCACAGACATGTGTTTGCTTAAAGCAGCAACAACACTTATTCCAACCCCATGTAATCCTCCTGAGATAGCATAGCTTCCTTTGTCAAATTTACCTCCTGCATGCAGTTTCGTAATAACAACTTCAACAGCAGGGATTTTATAAACAGGATGATCATCAACAGGAATACCTCTTCCATTATCTATGACTGTAACGCTACCATTTTTATTTAATATAACTTCAATTAAATCACAATAACCAGCCATTGCCTCATCAACAGAATTATCAACAACTTCGTATACAAGATGATGAAGCCCTGTCTTTGAAGTGCTTCCTATGTACATAGCAGGTCTGTGGCGAACTCCTTCAAGCCCTTCCAAAACCTTAATATTCTTTCCCTGATAATCTTTATCCATCGTCTAAATCTCCTTAAAAGTTATCACAAAAGTTAAGTTCAGTATTTAAACCTTACTGCCATTTTATCGTCGATAAACTGCTTTTCCAAGTAAAAAATCAGTAAAATTCAACAAATCAAAAACATTAAAGACAATAGGCACTACACAACCTATTATCTTAGGCACTACTGGATATGAATTTATATTAACTACAGAATATTTTAATTCTTCTTTATCTTTTCTTTTGCAGAAACTTTCTTTTCTTTTTTTTCTTTGGCTTTTTCCTTAGAAGATTCTATTTTTGCCTTTTCTTTTGCCCTTGCCTTTTCTCTTGCTTCATGAAAAGCCTCGGTCCATTTAAATTTCTTCTTATCTCTCTTTAAACTTCTAGAATTCTTCATACATTTAGAAGAGCAAAAATACAAAACATGCCCATCATTAGTCATTAAACTAACGCCTTTAAAATCATATTCGTCCTTACCGCAAAAATAACATTTTGGCATTTTAATTAAACACTCCTCCCTCTGTTTCCTCTTAATCTTTGAGCCTCAATTTCTGTCTCTCTTAATGTTAACAAATCCCCGGCTCTAACAGGACCTTTAACATTTCTTCTCATAGTTCTTCCCTTATTTTTACCATCCAAAACTTTGGCAATTACCTGCGTTACTTCTCCTCTAGCTCCTGTTCTGCCCACAAATTCTTCTACAAGTGCATTTACAGGTCCATCACTACTAAGTTTCCCCATGCCTGTGCCTTCTGAAGTTTTATCTCTGGGTTTCTTATCCTTAGCCATTTTCCGCCTTACTTACCTTTCCCTTTCAAAGAAGAAATTTCCTTATCAGCCTCTCCAGAGTTTACAACTGCAACAGCAGCAGTACTAACTGGAATACCTGCAGCAACTCCAAGCTTTTCCTTAGAATCAACTTCTTGACAAAGAATTCCTTTTTCCTTACATAAAAGAGGAAGATGCAAAACTATTTCCTTTGGTTCAACATCAGAAGCATAAACAACAAGCTTGGCAACTCCTAGCTCAACTGCCTTTGTGACTTCGTTCACGCCTTTATCAATTTTTCCTGTTTTTCTTGCTTTTTCAACAATGCTATAGAAGTCCATATAGACCTCCGTGCCTTGAATCAAACCTGAAACAAATTCAGGTTTACACTTCATAGGTTTAAGTTGTTATGAATCAAAATCAAGCTTTATAAAGTTTTGCCTGCTTAAGCAAGAGTAATTTCAGAATCGCTGACACCAACAGCATTGGCATTCCCAGATAAGTCAGCAGTAAATAATTTAATAGTATATTCTGTCTCAGGCAATAAACCAATAGCAACATACTCGTCATTAATTAAATCAGCAACAGTAACATTAACCAAATTCTCTTCAAATCCAGTCTCTCCAAAATAAACAAGAACCATATCAAAATCAGAATCACTAGGATTAGTCCATGTCCAAGTTATACTATCTGAAGCCACATCAGAAACTAAGAGATTAGCTACATTTGCAGGAGGAGTAACATCTTCAGCAACAGAACCAAGATTATTATTTACAGCAGCAATTCTGCCGATTCTTTCCTTCCCATCTTCTCCAATAAGAACAGGATAAACTTCTACTTTTTCAGGAATAATACTTATCGGAATCTCAAATGTTCTTTTCTCTAAAACAGCTAAACCAATTTCAGTAGTAACAGACTCTGATTCATCTTCATTAGAAACAACAATTCTCAACTTGCCTATCTCTCCTCCGCCAGACCCTCTTTTCACAACAACCCTAAGAGTATCTCCATCATCTATCAGCTCTGCCTTTTCTATATTTAAATTATAATTAAAGCTATCAGCGCTAAGTCCTTCTCCAGAACTCTGAAGAAAATTATTGACAAATCCCCAAATAATTCCAATAGCGACAATTGCAAGCAGGATCAATAAAACAGCTATAACAACTCCGCTTAATCCCCTCTTATTCATTTTAATAATAAAAAATTAAACCTTATAAATCTTGTGATAAATTAAGACACTCCAGAAAAGAATTCATCAGTAAAATCAATAATGCCTAAAAATTCAGAAGGACAGCTTACACCAGTACATGTACAATCATTAGAAACAATTACTCTTCCTTTTCTACTATAACTAGGGCAGATAATATCAAAACTCAAATCAAATCCATTAGGTTCAAATCTTCTAATCTCCGCACAGTCGCCTAAAGAATCCTCTCCAAAGTAAGAATCACACAAACTATCTTGCAAAACAGAATTGTAATTAGTTCCTGGTCCGAGTGAAGGATTAACAATACAACTTCCTCCAGAAACTCGCCAACCAGAAAATTCCTCTATAAAAATATCTGCACATCTGTCTGTACAAGAAACATCTTCTAAATCTGAAGGATTGCATCCAGACAAAGCAATTTCAGTTAAAGAATCTCCTTCATCGTTTCCTGAATCTTCATCTCCAGAACCATCATCTTCCTCTTCTCTTCCAACTCCCTTAGAAAAATATTTCTCAACTCCGAATTTCTCTATTACCTCTTTTCCATCTTCAATAAAAATAGAATAAACTCCTACTTTTACAATATCTCCTTCCAAGCCTGTAACTTCAAATGTAAAGCTTTTCCTTTCTAACTTGCTCAAAGTTGTATTTTCCTGCGTATCAACAACTTTCGCATTCCCAAATTCATCATAAAAAACAAACTTTAATTTATCTATTTTATCAGACAAAGTTCTAACTGTTAAATGAACAACATTAGAATTAGAGGAATTAATCTCTGCGCGAGCAATGTTTATATTTGAATCAAACTGTAAATTCTTCACATTTTTCCCTACAATAAGAAAAAAACTCTTAACGAAAAACAAAACTATGGAAATCGCAATAATTGCAAGAAGAATTATCAAAACAGTTGTAACGACCTCGCTCAAACCTCTTTTGCCCATAAAAAATAAAAGAATTCTAACTTTTAAAACTATTCGTATCAAGGATATATCTTAAAATACAACAATAATTAAGAATCTGTTGTAAGATTGATTTAAATGGATTATAATAAGCTAATGGCGATATCTACAAGCTCTCTAGCCTTTTCAACTTTTATGGGAGTTCTAATAGCAATGATCTACTATGCATTTCAGATTAAAGATTTTGGAGTTATAGAAGCATTCCTTGGTACAATAATTTATATAGATATAAATCTCTTATTCTTTTATATGCTGAAGAAAAAAGAGGTAATTTAAATGGATAAAATAATTAATTTTTTTAAAGATAATTGGGCAATAATATTAATAATAATTTTAATTTTAATTTTGGTTTATGGAGCTTCCTAACTCATCTCCAAACAACATTAACTTGATCAGTTCTCTCTCTTGGTTTTATATCAATACTA
>CAZWLX010000003.1:0-15471 GCA_964634845.1 Candidatus Woesearchaeota archaeon
AAATTTTGGATATGCGACTGCTATGTTTGGACTTATTACAGGGCTTTTATATAAGATTTCTGGGAATTAAAGAGTGGATTAGATTAGTTTCTCAGAGGAACAATTTCATGCAGATGGATAATGTCGATGTTATGTTTTTTTAACAGAGATGTAATTTTCTCATAATGTTGTCCAACACCAGAGATATTTATTATTGCATTTTTTATTCCCCCTTCTGTTTTTCTCATTGATTCTAAAAGCATTTTTTCACTAAAATTCTCTATTTGGCTTGATGGGCACATATGTCCTATAAGAATATCTTTTTTATGTAAAAGAGATTCTAATTCTTTCATATAATGGTCTCCTCCCAAGACTAAAGATGCTGGTTTTTTATCTGGAGCAAAATTGTTTATCGCATCTTTGATAACTTCGCAAACTATAGAGTTGGCTTGTTTGTTGCTCCATGCTTCTTGATTAGAGCCTATTTCTAACATTAAAATTGGTTTTTTTATGTCTGGACCATGATGTGTTGCTTCTATATTTACTGCAAATTCTGGCAGATTATTGTGTTTAATCAAAGATTGATAGATGAATCTCAAGAGTGAGGGTGAATGTCCACAAAGAGTTTCCTGTTCTCCTCCCAAATCAAAGTTTTGTCTCGGCCATTTTTGATTCCAGTTTCCACAAACATGAACACAAAATCTTTTTGGATGGTCTTGGAGGCTGTGAATAGCGACGGCTATAAAATATTCACAATCATATTTTTCTAGATCTTTATCTTTGAGATATAATGGAAAATCTTCTATTTCAATTAATTGGAGACTCAATTCTTTAAGCATTTGATTTGCCAATAATCCAAATTGATTTTCAATACGCTTTGAGATTATTACTCCTATTTTCATTTTACTATCTTTTTCTTGCTGTTAAGATATACATTTCTACAGGGCTTCTTTCAACATTAAGCCCCCTATTCTGCATTTCTGTTATCAAATCAAATTGAGGCATTGTATCAAGGAATATAAGATCGTCGCAACCCTGATTTCTTAGCATTTTTACTTGTGTATCTGCCAAAATAAATTCATCTGTTGTGTGACTATGCCCATATCTTTCTTTTCCTATTTCTTGGGCTAATTTTAATTCTTCGGCATATACTTCTGATTTATTGAGCATTATATCTCTTCTATAAGTTGGGTCGCCTATAATTGCGAGTCCTCCTCTTTTTAGATATGCTATTAACCTTCTCATATCCTGACAAAATCTTTCATAACCTCTGCTTATAGCTATTTCATGTGCAGACCTCATTAGAACTATTCCGTCCAGACATTCTGGAGTGAGAGAGTGCAGTCTTCCTGATTCTTCAATACTTCCTTTTCTTGGCTTGTAACTAATATGGCTCTGGGCTTTTTCTAATTCCTCTGCAAGTGCTTCCCCATCTCGAGCTAATTCTGAAGGTTCAACTCCCAGGATTGTTACTTTTTGCGTAGGAGGAACTGATTCATGAGCAAGCTTGGCTAGGCTTCCAGGACCTGAACCAACATCCAATATAGTTGAAATACGTGGAAGCATTGCTAATTGCCTTACCATTGTGTTATAGAACCATTTTTGCGGTTCTACAAATCTTCTATTGTATTCAGCTCCTGCATATTGTCCGAATTTTTCTGGCATAATAATTTGTCCTTATCGGGGGTTTAAGTATCTTATTCCTCCCTAAGGGGTGAACAATAGAAATGTTTTTATAACCAATTTTCTTCTTTTTATAATGGATTTTACTATTTTAGAAAACCTTGGTTTTACAAAAGGAGAGATAAAAGTTTATCTTGCCTTGCTTGAATTAGGAAATACTACTACTGGACCTGTTATAATCAAGTCTGGAGTAGCTCGTTCTAAGGTTTATGAGATACTAGAAAAACTTGAGGAAAAAGGTCTAGTTACAGAGACGATAAAAGAAAATACCCGATATTTCCAAGCCACTGCTCCAGATAGAATCCTTGATTATATTAAAAACAGAGAAAAAGATCTTAAGGAGAAAGAGTTGAATTTTAAGAAATTACTTCCGCTTTTAAAAGAAAGGCAGGGGTCTGTTGAAGATAAACAGGAGACTAAGATTTATATTGGTTCTGAAGGACAGAAGACTTTTTATGAAGAGGCTTTATCAAGTTTAAAAAAGGGAGACGAATATCTTGTAATTACTATGGAAAATGAGTATTGGGAAGATGAGCAAAACCATACTGTTATTGAGAATCTTCACAGAAAAAGACTTGAGAGAAAACTACATGTGAAAGTTTTGTTTAATTCTGCTAAAGGGTCTTTTAGAAAGAGAGATTCTTTTCCTGATAAACTTCCTTATTTTGAATTAAGACAAATCCCAATACACTTGCCCACAAGTTTAACAATTTTTAAGGACACTGTTTCTATAACTGTTTGGGAAAGAAAATTAAAGATATTCGTTATTAAATGTCAGAAAGTGGCAGACCAATACAAGGATTTTTTCTATGACTTGTGGAAAAAGGCTAGATAAAATTTGATTAGATTTATAAGTCTTAATTTCTTTTATTTTAGTGTGTGAGAAAAATGAAAGAAAAGGTGTTATTGCTGGGAGTTACAGGAAGAATAGGAGGAAATTTTGTTAATGATTATCTCCAGAATGGATATGATAAAGATTATGAATTGATTTTAGGGGCCAGGCATTTGGATAAATTAAAAGATGAAAAGTTTAGCAAGTTTAAAACTGTGCATGCTGATCTTGCCAGTCTGCAGAGTCTAAAGAAAGCTATGAAAGGAATAGATGTTGTTTTGAATTTGGCTGCTAATGCAGAGCCGGATGCTAAATTTAAGGATTTACTTAAGCCGAATATAATCGGGACTTATAATTTATTTGAAGCTGCTCATGCTATGAAAGTAAAGAGAGTTATTACAATGAGCAGTATACACGCGGTTAAAGGATATAAAGAAAGTAAGATTATCAAAGAAATAGATGCTCCAAAACCTCTGAATCTTTATGGGGCTACAAAAGCATTTGTAGAATCTTTGGCGCATGTTTATTATAAAAAATATGGGCTTTCATGTATTGTAATAAGAATCGGAGCTTATGTTTCTGATGACTTGCTACAAAAAGTTTGTTTCACGAGGGAGAATTACGATTATATCATTTCTCAGAGAGACATGGCTCAATTGTTTCATAAAACTATTTTATCTAACAAGAAATTAAAATATGCTGTTTTATCCGGGATTTCAGATAATAGAAAGAAAAGGCTTGATTTAAAGAGAACAATGAAGCTTGTTGGTTATAATCCTGAAGATGATGCTTATGAATTGTGCGAATCTGTTAAGAAAAATAAGGGTTGAGTATAATAAAGAATAAAAAGGTCTTGTTTTTGTTTCTTTAATGGATTTAGCCGTAGATATTGATAGTTTTGATTTAACTGGTATGGTTTTTAGCGGTCTGCTTCAGTTGCCTCCTAATAAAAGTAAGGATAATTATAAGTTTGAGTTATTCCCTATTTCTCAAGATAGAAAAACAGGAATGTTTGTTGCCAGAGGAGAGGATTATCTTGGAACTTCTGCTATTCTCGGGGCTGTTAGAGAAGGTGAAGTAACATTTACTCAAACTTATCTTTATGATGTTTTTGAAGGAGGGTTTCATAGGAGAGTTGGAGAAGATGTACCCAATTTTCTCGATAGTCCTTTAATCTCTAGGGTTGTAAAATATGCAGGTAATATGAGTAAACAGAATGGAATTATTATTATGAAGGGGGATTGTCAAGTTCTAGGAAATAGGAATAATAGGGGAGTCTGGGAATTAAGCTCTGTTCGATGATTAAGTTTTTATATTTGCTAACAAGTTAAATTTTATGGACAGAATGTTTAGCAGAAGAGATTTCTTGAGGATTGGAGTTGGAATTGTTGGAGCTGTTCCTTTTCTTGGTGTTAGAAGATTGTTGGCTGAAGAAACTAGGATTGAGGAACCTATTGAAAAGGCAAGAAGAATTTTATTAGCACATTATAGAAAAGATGTTAATGGGAATCTTTTGTGGAATGGAAATGGATTTGTCTTGGGAGACAAGTATCTTACTGCTTATCATCTTCTTGATAATTTAGAAACAGGAATCAAAGTTAAAAATCCTTTTGTTTATTCTATGGCTTTAGAGGAAATTGCAGTTAGTGCCCGAGAAGATACTGCACTTTTTCAGATTCCTCATGAACTTGGAAGAGTTAGAAATGATTATGCTCTTGATAAAAACGTTTTAATTTACAAGGGGCAGGAGATATTCCTTTATAATTTTGGTCTTGAATACAGTGCTGGAGAAAGAATTTTAAAAGGAAGAATAACAGATGTTAGTTGTGCTATTCCGAATGATTATCTAAACACTTTTGTTTCTGGTTATGTTTGTTTTGAGGGAGCTATTGAATTAGGGGATTCTGGAAGTCCTGTTTTTGATGCTAAAACTGGAGATGTCTTAGGAGTTGTTACTAATAAACAAAAAGATAATTCGGGATATGGATATTTTGAGCCTATTTGGAAATTTTCTTGGCTTTTAGAAGATAGGATTAGGTCTGCCAATTAATTATTGGAATTAAATGTTTGATTATTTTCACAGAGGATTTTTGAGCTTCCATGACTTTTTCTATTGGTTTATAAGCAAGAGGAGATTCATCTAAGTTTCCATGATTTATCTCTGCTGTTATATCTGGGATTAAGGCTTTGAATTCATCTATTGTTAGAGCTTTTCTGGCTTCATTTCTTGAGAGAGCTCTGCCTGCTCCGTGACTTGATGAATTTAGGAATTTTGGGTTTCCTTTACCTTCAACAAGATAAGATCCGTCCCGAATATTTGCAGGTATAATTCCACGTTCTGATTTTTTTGCAGGAGTTGCTCCTTTTCTATGAGTGTATTTTCCTTTTTCTTTTATAGCGTGATTATGTGTTTTATTTGCATATAGAGAAAAAGACAGCTTTGTTTTTAATACAGATTCAATTACATCTTTTATTCTATATGAGATTTCTAATCTGTTTAAAAGTGCAAATTCTAAACCGAATTCAAGAATATTCAGATATTCTTTTCCTATTTGAGATTTATCAGATAAGGGGAATGTTTTTTCATATCCTTTTTCATTTCCAGAAGATTTAATCATATATTTTTTTGCGACTTCATGACCAATGCCTCTGCTTCCTGAATGGATTACAAGCCATAATTCTTTTTTTGTTTTCTCGTCTGTGTTTAATGAAATGAAATGATTTCCAGATCCAAGAGAACCAATATGACGAGAAGCTGTTTGTTTAATATAAGAAAGAATTCTCTTATCGTGTTCTTTCTTTTCTAATTGAGAGATTGCAGAATTTAGTTTTTCTTTTATTTCTGTATGAAGTTTTTTTGAATCTTTGTTTATGTTTCCAAGACCCATTGGAATCTCTTTTGTTACTTCTTTTAAAATCTCTTTTGAACTTTCTTTTACTTTTTTTATTAAATTTATGGATTTATCTTTTGAAGAGAATTTGACAGCAATTACTCCGCATCCAATATCATAACCAATCCATGCTGGAACAACAAAGTCTTTTGTTATTAAGACTGCTCCAATAGGGGCTACATATCCAAGATGAGCATCTGGCATTAAAGCTGCTGCTGTTACGAATTCTTTTTCATAGCATGATTTGAATTGCTTTTCTGTTTGCTTGTCTAAATCCAATGCGTAATTATAGACAGGTTTTTTCATATTTGCTTAAGGAGAAAATGGTTTATTAAGTTAGTGATTATTTGGGCTGTAATCTTGGAAACATTTGTCTATCGCGGCTACATCTTGTCTTGATCTTTTATTGTTTTTTCTTGAGTACATATGCCATTCAAGTGCAGTGTCTGAGAAATATGCACAAAGTCTCATACCTTTGTAAGTTCCTTTGATTTTCCCATCTTCTATTTTTAGAATAAGTTGCCTGTCTCCTACTGCCTTTAAATGTGCTAGTAATCCAGATGTCGCACTTGTTCTATCAGTTACACGAATTGATTTTTTTCTCACAATTTTGTTAGGCATATTAAAGTCTTTTTGGTAGGGTTTATAAATTATTCCATTTTATAAACTGCATGAAGGTTTTTGATTATATTTTGCTCTTTTTTTTGTTAGTTCTGCTTGCAATCGGCTCTTATCTGCTCTATCTTAATTTCTATGGGAAAGCTATTGATTACGAGGTTTATGAGACAGATTTAAAGGCAAATAACACACAAAGTATTCAATTTTACTCTAATTTGAGATATAGAGATAGAAGTATAAGCTATCTTATAGAAGATGTATGCAATGTTAAAAAAGAAGGAGATGTTCGCGAGGCTTTTGATATTTTGGAGAGAAATACAATCTTGAGTTTTTACGAGTCCGAAGATAAACCAGAAATAGTAATTTTTTGTTCTGGAATTGCTCCAGAACCAGGAGATGAAGAGCATTTTGTTGCAGGAGAAGGAGGACCTAATAAAATTATAGAATCAGGAAAATATCACGTTGTTTTATCTGGAAAAGTTAGTTTGTTTAGGAATGATAAGTGCGATTCTCCTCAGATTGCCTTACACGAGATTTTGCATGCTTTAGGTTTTGACCATATCAACAACAAAAATAGTATTTTGTATCCTGTTACCGATTGCAAACAAGAAGTTGATAATGTAATAGTAAATACTATTAATGAGATTTATTCTGACGACAGTAAGCCTGATTTGCTTGTAGAAAGTATAGAAGCAAACAGCGTTGGAAGATATTTGAGCTTTGAGATATCTGTTTTAAACGCTGGTTTGAAAGATGCGGGAAATTCAAGCGTCGTCGTAATTTCAGGAGATAAGAGGATAAAAGAGTTTGACATTGGCGAACTTGATATCGGCACTAAAAGGGTCTTAAGTGTTGAAAATCTCTGGCTTACCAGAAAGTATGACTCTCTTGTTTTCACTGTGGATTATTACGGAAGCGAACTTTCTAAAGAGAATAATGTAGCAAGAATAGTTGTAGAGCCTTGAAAAGTAATCTTTAAATACAATTCATTCTTATCTTCTGGATATTTTGAGGTAAAAAAGATGGCTGAGAGAGATTTGCTTTTAAAAGAGAAAGTTAAGTATTCGGGTATTTTTGATTATCCTGGTTTTTACAGGTTTGCTCATGGATGGTTTGTTGATGAGAGATATGGGGTTGATGAGGACGAGTATACCGAGAAAGTTACAGGAAATTCTAAAGAGCTTGAGATAAAGTGGACTGCTAAAAAAGATATGTCTGATTATTTTAAGATTGAACATAAAATTAAGTTTAAGATAGAGGGCATGTCTGATGTCGAGGTTGAGATTGACGGTGTTAAAAAACAGCTTAATAAAGGACAGGTTGAGGTAGAGATTAAGGGAAATCTTGTTAGCGACAGAAAAAGTAAATGGGACAGGTCTCCGTGGTTTAGGTTCTGGAGAGATGTTTATAGTAAATATATTGTTCCACAAAGAGTTGACGAGCTTGAGGACAGGACAAAAGACGATGTTAAGAAGTTTAAAGAAGAACTTAAGGCTTATTTAGAATTATTAGGAAGCAGAAAAGGCCAGATTTACAACTAATTACCTATAAAAGCAACATACAAATCTTTATAAGATTCTTCCCAGTTAATTTTTTCATGAAGCTTTACATATTTTTAATATTGGTTTTGTTATTGATTCCTTTCGTATCTGGGGCAAATCTTACAATCGAAAAGATAGATAAGGGAAGCGTTATAATATCTGAACTAACTAACCCTGCTGTTTTTGATTTTGTCATAGATAATCCCGGAGAGAAAGACAATTTTGAGATTTATTCTTTAGTCGGCGTTAGCTTCAGCCCTAAAGGAACATTTGATTTAAATCACGGGGAGAATAAGATAGAAGTTAAAGCTTATTTAAATGAGGAATTGAGGAAGACAAAAGGGCTGATAAGTTTTGATTATCAAATTAGGGGGCAGAGTTCAGGGATTTTTAGCGATAAATTAATTGTAAAAGTTGTTCCTTTGGAGAGTGCTCTAGATATAAATGTAAAGAGTTTTGGCATTGAAGACTTAGAAACTAAAGCAAATATTAAGAATCTTCAGAATACTAATTTAGAGGAGATTGAATTGCATCTGAGTTCTGCATTTTTTGATCATAGAGAGATAATTTCGCTAGAGCCCCTTGAAGAAGCTAATTTTACTATTAAGATAAATAGAGGTAATCTCGCCGGAGTTTTAGCAGGACCTTATGTATTTACTACAGATATTGAAGGAGCGGATATTGAGATAGATGGCGTTGTAAATTATCTTGAAAAAGAATCTGTTCTGACTTCAAGGGAAAATTCCGGAGTGCTTTTGAGGAAAAATTTAATTGTAAAGAAAAATGAAGGAAACACTGCAGAAGATGTTGAAATAGATTTAACTAAGGATGTTTTTACCAGATTATTTACTGTTTACTCTGAGGAGCCGAGAACATCTAACAGAAATGGACTTTTTGTTACTTATTCTTGGAATAGCAGGCTGCAGCCTGGGGCAGAATATAGGATCACAGCAACAACTAATTATACTTTCCCATTTATTTTGGTTGTTTTAGTCGTTGTAATAATATTTTTTATAAGAATTTATTCTTTGACTGTGATAAGCGCTTCTAAAAAAGTTAGTTTTGTCAAAACTAGAGGAGGAGAATTTGCATTAAGGGTAAGCGTGATTGTTAAAGCCAGAAGAGAAGTAGAGCAGGTTCAGATTATTGATACATTGCCTGGAATTACTAAGTTATTTGAAGGTTTTGGCAGGAAGCCAGACAAGATAGAAGAAAGAACAAGAAAGATGTTTTGGAATTTGGGAAAGCTAAGGGCTGGGGAGGAAAAGATTATTTCGTATATCGTTTACAGTAAAATAAGGGCTGTTGGCAGATTTGAACTTCCCTCTGCGAAAATTCTTTACAAGCTTAATGGTAAAAATGAAGCAGGGTTTAGTAACAGAGCATTTTTTGTAAGTGATATCGTGCAGGAAGAAGAGTAGGGAAGGGTTTATAAACCGAAAATATATAAATTGATATTAAGCTTAGGTACAGATAAGCTGTTTATTCTAAGTTTAATACACCCTCCCATAGCTCAGTGGTTAGAGCGTCTGGCTGTAGGAATAACATTGACAATCCCCTTCCTTGGGGACTTTGGATGAAATGTGAGCAGAACAAGTTCGTTAGAGCTTGTTGAATTTTGCAGTACCCGGAAGATCCCAAGTTCGATTCTTGGTGGGGGGATTTTTATTAGAAAGGTTTTTAACTAATGTTTATCTTTGACTTCTATGGAATTTAATATTATTATAGAAAAAGGAGAAGACGGATATTTAATATCTGAAGTAGTTGAGCTTCCTGGGTGTCATACACAAGGCAAGACAATGGATGAACTTATTCTAAATACCAAAGAGGCTATTTCACTTTATCTGAAAGCAACAGGGAATAATAGAGTAGAAGGTAAGTTTATTGGTGTAAAAAAGATTGAGGTTTAAATGGCCAAACTTCCACAGTTGACAGCTGTTGAATTGATTAAGCTTCTTTCTAATATTGGTTTTAGAGTTTTAAGACAGGAAGGTAGTCATGTATTTTTGAGACATGATGATGGTAGGACAACTGTTGTTCCAAATCATCCAGGGAGGAAATTGGATAGAGGATTATTATTGAAGATAATAAAGAAAGATGTTCAAATTTCAAGAGAAGAGTTTGAAAAGCTTTTATAATTCATTTCTTCTTCGGCTCTTTATACTCCAGTAACTTGCCTGCTTGTATTTCAATTTTATCAGCTTTTCGCAAACCTCTAATTTGCGAGTTTGTTAGAATTTTATAATGTTTTATTTTTGTTAGATAATCTGGAATATACCAAACATCTTCTTTAGAGGTCATCCAATTTTGTTTGTCAAATTTTGTCAAATTTACTGGAGCTGAGAATGTTCTGAGAGTTTTCTTTCCGTTTTTATTTAAGAAATATTCATGGAAAAATGATAAAGCTAATTCTCTTAGAGTTTTGTAGATTGGTTCACGATAGCGAAGAACAGCATGATTTGTCTTCGATATTGAGCCATAAAATCCTGATTTTTTAAATATCGCAATAACATGATCAAAATCATTAGGGGTTGATTCAAAATCCATGATTAATGGCTTATGCCCATGAAATCTCAATGCTGCCGCAGCAAGCATTGCTCCTTCCATGCAATGTGCTTTTCTTTTTTCTAAGACTGATTTTGGAGAAATGCATGTGTCTCCAGAGAGTTCAAAGTTTATTGGAATTTTATTTAGAAAAGATTGTATCTTGCTTGGAGTGTTCAAGGATTTCAGAATTTTTATCTCTTCTTTGGAGAAATCTGAGAACAAATTGCTTTTAAGCATTTCAGTTTTAAGAAGATAAGATATAAAAGTCTTTTTATAAAGACTCTTGAATAATTTGGCTGTTCTAGTCCAGAAATCTCAAACAAACGAGATGATTTGGAAATATTTAAAAAGCGGGTTTATTCTTTGAGATTATGAGTAAATTTCAGACAAGGGTTATTGATTTTAAAGAATCCCAAGGAGCAGAGATTTTTGATAATAGCAATGGATATAAATTGTTGTTTTTAGTTGGGAAAAGGGAGAGGGTTAGTTTTAAGATGGGTCTTAGGATTCCTTTAAATTGTTCGGTATTGGATGCAGATAGTCCAAGAGTTCTTGTTACTGGAAGAGATTATGCAAGATACAATCCTGCTCTTAGAGTGGCTTTTATGAATGACTGGGCGAATAATCGTGGGAGGCAGTATGTTGAGGTTTGTTCAGGGCTTGGAGGTTTTTTGACATGTGCTTCTCTATATGCCTTGGAAGTTGGGGCTCCTAGGCCTATTGCAATTGACATGGCTGATTATCGCGCGCTTAGAGATATTTTGACAGAAGCAAGAGATGCAGATATTCAATTTACTGGAGAAAATCCCAGAACAGAAGAATTAGTTAAGAAAAAGTTTAATAGATTAATTGGAAGATGTGATATAGCTTTAGACCCTGCAAAGGTTAGATTGTTTAGTATGAAGTTAGGAGAAGCTATAGCAGGTTTTGACTTCTTGCATGAAATCGCAGATGTTGTTGTTGATAATTATGGGATGGGATTGTATGGGGATAGAACAGAGAATGGTTGGCAGGGGCTAAGAAGAAGATTACTAAAACCTTCTGGAGTGATTTACACTGATGAAGGGAGAATTGCTGCATGATAATTTTATAAATCCTTGGGGTTTAATGATTTTATGAGAAATAAAAAAGATATCTATGCTTTAATCTTGCTGTTTTTTGGATTTTATTTTGCTTTAGAATTTGTGAATAATCTTATTGGTTGGATATTGGGCATTGCTTTTCTTATAGGATTTTTATATGGAGTTATCTCAATTTATAAAGGGAATAAAGTAATATTCCATAATTAGTGTTCGGTTAATGGTAAAGAAAAGGTTTAAAAGCCTTTAAGTTTTACCTGACATACTTAAATAAGAGTGTTAAAAATGGACGAGGAAGAAACACAACCAACTGACGAACCTCAAGAAGACCCCCTTGATGGGGATTCTGACGACGAGGATTCTTCAGACGATACTCCAGACGAAGAATAAATCTTCGTTAAATTTTATTTTTTATTTTTGTTCTGCTTTTTCTTTATTTTTATATCTTATCTGGTAATGCAATGAGGGAGCTTAATAAAGTTCGTCTCGGCAGTCAGGGCAGAGAAGCCTGGATTCAACTCTGAGTAATTCTGAAAAAGCTCCGCAGTTATCGCATATTCCTGCTTCTGGCCAGTTTTGTTTATTAATCTCTTCTCTTTTTCTTTCTGATTCTTTAATTTCTATCAGCTCTTGCATTTCTGTATAAAGACTAGGTTCTATTGCTAAAATATCTTTTAGAGTTACAACTCCTATAACTTCTCCTTTGGAGAGAACAGGAAGTCTTCTGAAATTCAGAGCTTTCATTTTTTTTATTGCTTGAGAGATTTCTGCACTTGGCTTTATTACGGCTACTTTTCTAGTTGCAATCTCAATTGCTTTTATTGAGTTTAAGTCTATTTTTGGTTTTTTTGTTATTGCCCATAAAATATCTCTTGCAGTTAGAATTCCTAAAAGTCTTTTCTCTTTGGTTATTAAGAGAGAGTTTACCCTTTCTTTCGCCATTATTTTAGAGCATTTTGACAAAGAATCTGCAGGATATGCAGATACAAAGTTGCGGGTCATTATGTCTCCAACAGATATTCTTTTCATCTTTTCCAGACGGCTAAATTACTTATAAGTATTGTTGTGTTTAATTTAGCACATATATCTTTAAAAGTTTGAATTAAAAGAGTTAGTTATGGCTGTTAAAGATCCTGCGTATGTTCTGCCTGAGAATGTTTCTAGACAACTTGGAAGAGATGCGCAGAGGAATAATATTCTAGCTGCTAAAGTTGTAGCAGATATCGTGAAAACAACTCTCGGACCAAAGGGAATGGATAAAATGTTAGTGGATTCTTCTGGAAATGTGATTGTTACTAATGACGGGGTTACTATTCTAGAAGAAATGGAGATAGAACATCCTGCTGCTAAAATGCTTGTAGATATTGCAAAGACACAGGAGGTTGAAGTAGGAGATGGAACAACAACTGCTGCAATGCTAGCAGGAAAATTACTCGAGAGGGCAGAGAATTTATTGGACAAAAATGTTCATCCAACTGTTATTGCCCGAGGATACAAGCTCGCTGCTGAAAAAGCAACCAGTATTTTAAATGAAATTGGAATTAGAATAGAAGATACTTCTGTTTTAAGGCAGATAGCTATAACTGCGATGACAGGTAAGGGAGCAGAGGGAAACAAAGAAAGATTATCTGACTTAGTTGTAAGGGCTGCTGATCAAGTTGCACAAGGCAACGACATAAATTTAGAAGACATAAAAATTGTTAAGATTAAAGGCAGTAGCATTGCAAATTCAGAACTTGTTTCAGGAATCGTTATTAATAAAGAAAGAGCTAATGATGATATGCCCTCTAAAATAGAAAATGGAAGAATTTTATTGGTTGATTTTCCTTTGGAGATAAGGCAGAGCGAAAGAGAAACAAGAATTTCTATATCTACGCCGGAACAATTAGAGCAATTTATGGAGTCTGAAGAAAGATATTTGTTGCAGATTACAGAAAAAATTAAAGATACCGGAGCCAATGTTGTTTTTTGCCAGAAAGGGATTGACGACCTTGCCCAGCATTATTTAGCCAAATTAGGGATTCTTGCCTGCAGAAGAGTTGAGAAAGCGGACTTAATTAAACTAGCAAAAGCAACAGGGGGAAAGATAGTCTCTAGTTTGAAAGATATTTCTCAAGAAGATTTAGGACAGGCAGAGAAAGTAGAAGAAATTAAGGAGAGCGAGGATAGTTTGATTTATGTTAGAGGTTGTTCTAGTCCAAGAGCAGTTAGTATTGTTTTGAGAGGGGGGAGCAGTCATGTTGTTGATGAAATTGAAAGAGCTGTTAAAGATGGATTGGGAGATATTGTTTCTGCTGTTAAATCAAAGAGAGTTGTTGCAGGAGGAGGTGCTGTTGAGATTGAATTATCAAGAAGATTAAGGGCTTTTGCCAGAACTCTCGGAGGAAGAGAACAGCTTGCAGTAGATGAATTTGCAAATGCACTTGAGAGTATTCCTGAAACTTTGGCAGAGAACGCAGGGCTTGATCCGATAGATATTCTTACAGAGTTGAAGAGCAGACACGAAGCAGGAAGTTTTAATTATGGTCTGAACTTGTTTAATGATAAGATTGAAGATACTTTTATTGCAGGGATTGTTGAGCCCTTAAATGTTAAATTACAGGCGATAAATTCTGCTTCTGAAGTTGCTATTTTGATTTTAAGAATTGACGATGTTCTTGTAAGCGAAGGAAATTCTTCTGAAGACAAGGATAAGAGGTTGAGAGGCTATGAGGGAATGGATTAATTTCAATAGTTTCCTAAGACAAGAACAGCTTCTGAATATCTGCTGATTAAATTTATTACATCTTTGTATCTTTCCCAGTCTAATTCTTGAAGTTCTCTATTAAAACTCCTCTGAAGCATATTTGCTTTGTTTCTTATAGAAGGAACTCTCTTTAGTTCGTCGAGAAGATCTTGTATTTCTCTTATTTCTTCTATTTCTGTTTCTAATGTCATAGAATTAGAATTTCTAAATTGTTTTTAAGGATTGTGTTGTTTCTTAAAACTACAAAGATGCGGCATAGGAGAATCGAACTCCTGTCTACACGTTTTTGCTTCAATTTAAATTTGACTCACTATCGCTCGAGTACTCGCATCTGTGAGCAAATTGGCAACGTGCTATTCTACCACTTAACTAATGCCGCTCGGTATTCTGAAAAGAAAGGGTTTTATAAAGATTACTTTGTCCTGTTTCTCCTTATTTGTCTTATATTTCTTTTGTGCCATTCTGCATTTATATTATACCATGGATTTTCCGTGAGAGTATCTCTTATTAAAACCTGAAAATCGTAATTTCTAGTTCTGGAATCTGGTTCTCTCTCGCTTGGAGGGGAAGTGCATGTCGCTGTTAGAAAGGGTTTTGAGTCATCTTCTAAATCTGCATAACCTATTTTATCTCCTCCTCTGAACACTTGTCCATTACTTGATACTTTGGGACCTATTATTCTTATTTTATATGTAAGAGGATTTTCAGGAGATGGATCCAAGCTTCCATCCTCTCTCCATGTTCTTACAGCCTCAAGGTATACTTGTCTGGCTAATCTTGTTTTATCTGAATCGTTTTCTGAACCTTCGCCAAATAAAGGGAATCTTCTTACTATTTCCTCGCTTCTTTGCTGTTTATTTTTTTTATCAGGATCTTCTGAATTTATTCTTGGAACTCTTCTGCCTTTCCATCTTGTTGCTCCCATTCTCCTTGCTCTTTTTGTGAGATGCGAAACTTCAACAGTGTGTCTAGTCCATACTTTATCTGTTATTGTTCCTTCTTCTCTATATAGCATATACCATGGAAGAGATGGTTCTTGTCTCTGGCTTCTAAAGAATTGATAAAATCCTTCTCCTGTCATGAAAGTCCAATCATATTCTAATAATCTCGCTATTCTGAAATTCTCTCCACGGTTTTTACTATTGCATACGGCAATTCCTATCTCTTTAAAATCTGTCCAAAGGTTAGATCCATAGTAAGTTATTGTGAAATCTTGTTTCCATATCGCAGGTGTAGACGCTGAGAGAGATACTGTAAGTTCTCTAGTAGCTCCTAAATCTTGGGGCATACTTAAACCCCTGTCTTTTATTTTTCTAAGAATCTCATAATAGAGTTTTGATGCATAAACTTCTCTTCTTCGCGCTTCAATTTCCTCTGGAGAATTATCTATTCCTTGAACTAGGGAGAGAATTTCTATCTTTGACAAAACTCGGTTTCTTTTAGGGTCTATTTTATTTGAAATTGATGTCATTTTATTGTGTTTATTTTTATGAGAGATAAGTTTTTAAAAGCATTTATGTCTTTTAGATTATAGGCCTTGTAGTCTAGTGGCAAA
>CAZWLX010000004.1:0-5661 GCA_964634845.1 Candidatus Woesearchaeota archaeon
GATAGAAAGGGTTATCTCTCTCAAACCAGACATAATTGCTCTTGGTTATGACCAGTGGCCTAATGAATATTCCTTGAAACAAGAATTAGAAGAGAACGGATTAAATGTTAAAATAATAAGAATGCCAAAATTCTCTAAAGACTGATTATCTTCCCCTTATAACTCTCTTTAATTTGACAGCTTCTTTCTTCTGTTTGTCAAGCTCTTTGATTTCTGATTTCTCAAGCCTTTGTCTTCTATACTTTAGCTCTTTTTTTAATTCAGTAATCTCAAATTTCTCTTCCTTTAGGTCTTTTACTTTTTCTTTCTCTTTAATCTTTCTTGTGTAGTCAAAAAACTTTCTCAAGGGCCATTTTATGAAGTTAAAAACAATCAGCAGAACAATCAGAATTATAATCAGGGATAAAAATAAAATAAAACTATTCTCCAGAGAAGTCTGAACATATAATATAACCACATAAGCGAAAGTGTTTATTCCCAAAGGAGAGCTCACATGTCTGCTAACTGCCTCTGGAAGGAAATGTCCAAAATTTAAGTTGACAATTGTGGAACCTATTAACAATAAAAGAAAAACAGCAAGAGTTTTTCCAACATATGCAATATAATTCCCAAAACCAAATATATCTATCTCATAAATATGTCTAAATAAAGCCACAGAAATAAAAATCAGTATAAGAGAATTAGCAACATATCCATTCCACCCAGGTCTTTCATCTCTATATTTCTGGAAGTATACAACCATAACGCAAGTGCCTATTGCCAGAGGAAGAACAATAGTCCATAAAACATCAGGCTCAGCTGTTAGTTTTAGCAATTCAAGTATTGTGCCCCATAATTCAGAAATCATTGTCACCTCAATCATATTTAAAATTCTGGGTATTTAACTTTTGCCTTCAGTAAGCTTTATAAGTGAAAATTCACCAAAAACTATATGCGGGGATTCCGGAGTGGTCAAACGGGCAGGACTTAAGAAGTCCGTTGTTCACAAGAGCAATCCAAGTCAGGAAGAAATCCTGTGTGCTTAGTGCCTTCGTAGGTTCGAATCCTACTCCCCGCATTCTTATTATAGTATAATTCGGTATTCTTTAGATAGCTCGAACCATTCGTTAAAATATAAAATAGACAGGTTCATCACCATTTAGAGAACTATGCAACAGATGGAAGAATACACAAATACAAACACGCATTAACTCGTTTAGAATATACTATGTAGCTATAGCGAATTGCGTCGACAGATTTAAATAATTTAAACGATTTAAAGTGAAATTATTCTGACATCAAAAACTTATTAATATAAAATATAATCTTTTCTCTATGAGCTGAATTAATTGAAACTTCTTCTCCATAGCTTGTTGGTTTGCTTAACAGAATTCTTTCTTTCTTCAACTCTTTTGCCATGTCTTTCACTCTTCCTCTAATTTCAGGAGGAAAACCCTTTGGTAAATTATCTATAGATGTATGACTATGATGAAATTTGCCCATACGTGTCATCTTATGTAATATTTTTCCTTTTATCTCGTCGTCACTCCACATGTTGCCTCTTTTAATAAGTCTATATTAATAGACTTTGAACAGTTAAGTTTATATACTTTACGATTCTAAACGTTTTATGGAAACTTCAAAATTTTCTAACAATAAAAATTTTAACAGTCATCAAAAACACAAAGTTTTTGAGAAATCATTACTGATAAAATTTTTAGGAGAGAACCCTGTGTTTAAGATAGTTGACTTTCTTATTGAAAACAAAGGATTAGATATGAGCAAGAAAGATATGATTGAAGGTGCAGGAATTTCAAAAGCGACCCTCTTCAATTATTGGGAACAAATAGAAGAACAAGAAATTGTAACAGTAACAAGAAAATTCGGAAAGACAAAACTTTATATTCTTAATTCTAAAAATCCAATAGTGAAAAAGCTCTTGGAACTTGAAAGCCTGTTTATCTCAAGAGCGTTAGATAATCACCGAGAAATAGAGGTCTCGGCGTAAGAGCAATAAAAAATACCGGATCAAACTTTAATATAGATACGTACCTGCAGCATTTTTATAGGATTCGATAGTGAATCAGAAATCGCTGTTCTCTGGAATAACTAACATTGAGAAATTTCAACAGAATCAAGCCCGCAAGAAGAAACAGAAATTTCTGCTCTTATTGGATTTTGTAAATCAGAAAGGTCAAAGAAATAAGTCTTGCTTTTGCCTTTTTCTAGTACTTGGCATTCTTGGCAATCGGGAATTCCGCAACACCAGGAACTTGAATCATTATCAGAAGATAAAACAAAGTCTATTTGGTTTATATCTAAATCCTGAATTGACCTTTTCAATGATACCTGAACTTCATTGTTAGAAGAACTAAAGCAGGCAGAACTTATTTCTAAAGGAGATGAAGACTGCATTTGAAGACAAGAAACACCTGGAGAGAGATTTGCCTCTTTATTTAAGAAATTAGTTAAGTAAAGAAAGACAATAGCCAATGCTGCAATTGATAGTAAAATAAGCAAGACAGAGATTACAATTCCTGATAAGCCTTTTTTATTTATAATTTTTTGCATGGGCGAGCTCCGATATCATTTAAGGAAATCTCATTTAATAAATTAGAGTTTTGTAAAATCTGAAGAGTTTGCGCATTTTCAATTACCGGAACTTTAAGATTGAAAGATATATCTGAAATCAATGGCTCTCCATCTATATCTCCCTGATCTGGGAGGTATCCATCTGTGTATATTAACTCTGGATTAAATGTTTCCTGGAAAATACTATTGTCTTTTAAGATTAAAGAGTAAGAATAAGACCCTGCACCGCTGGAGCCAAGGCAACCTGTTTCAATTGTTTTGTTTATTACTTTTATCTCGCTATTTACAAGAGTGGCTTCAATTAAATAATATCTTTCCTGACTGCAATCCAAAGTTTCAGATACTGTGCTTCCGGTTATATAATTTGATGAGCCTGTTTTTGATTTTATTTTCTCAGAGATAATGTATTCGTTAAAACTTCCGTATGAATCTGACTTTAGAGAACGCATTATTCCGCTTTCTATTGACCTATAATGTTCTGAGTCAGAGCATTCCTGAAAACATCCATCTTCTATGTCGTTAAAATCGCTGCAAGTAGATGCGCAATTCTCTGAATCATCAGGGATTCTTGCAGGACTGTATTCTTCTGCTAAATTTGCAAATGCGTGGCCGAATTCGTGCTGGATAACTGAAGAAGGATGATTCTTATTTAAAGATAAAGCATTCATATAAGAAGAGCTTCTTATACTTATAGGATGTTCTTTAACAGAGAGGATATAGTCGTTTGGACAAGAGCCTGCTTTTCTAACAATTTCTTTTGAATAACATAAGACAGCAACACCTTTGTAAATCTCACATTCAGGAACATAATCAGAGATATAGTAAAAATTAAACTTGTCTTTATTTTCCTTTAGAGGAGATACTTTAAAGAATTCTGATTCATATAACTCTGCTGTTTCTTTATCTGCGAAAAATACTAAGTTTATTGCGTTTTCTGAAGAGTAAGACAGAGTGTTACATACTTCTAATTCTGATGAAGTTGGAGATAAATCTGCTTTTGGCAACAAGACAATAACTAAAATTATTATTACAATCAAGATTAAAGATATTAAAGATAAAACAATATAAGATTGCTTTTGCATTAAAGATAAAAGAATATAAGAGTTATAAGCTTTACTTCAGAGCTTTCTCAAAAGAATCAAGGTTTTTGCTAAGAACCTTTATCGCGTTTAGAAGAACATCCTTGGCAGACATCTGGCCAAAGGATTCTATTGTCAACAGTAATTCCGGAAGTTCGGTTATAGCCTCTTTATCTATCTTCTCAATTTTTTCTAACGCTGCATCAGGTAAATCGCAGATGTATTTTGAGCCTGATTTCTCTGGTTTGAAAACAGATTTTGATTCCTTAATTATCTTTTCTATCTCTCCTGATGCTTTTACTTCAATTAAGTGCCTGTAGAAACATAATCCAGGAGCGTGTTTTGCGTGCTCTAAACCAGAACCTAATTGAGCTGTTGCAACCAACTCTAACTTTGCCCCGTCGTTAAGAAGAGTTATAGGAGTTTTTTCAAAGACAACTGATGCAGGACCTTTTAGATCAGAAGCATAAACCATTCCAGGACCTGTTTTAGAGAGTTTGAAATCTATTTTTGTTTTTTCAGACATGGACTTTTCTGTTTTTAGAGATAAAAGCCCTAATCTATGTCCGATTATCTCGTCATATAATGCAGAATCGTTTTTGAATACTTCTATCTCGCTTATAGCTAATGTGGGAATTTCAGAAACACTTCTACGAATTGCGTTTGCCAAAGATTCTGATATATTAATTCTCAAGATGAGCTTGTCTTCTGTGTTTTGTATTATCGGCATTTTAATATTAATCTAAAAAGGGTTTTAAATGTTAGGATTATTAAACCCTGCGTCCACGTTTTCCTCCTTTCTTCTTTGGACCTCCACGAGGATATCTTGTGGAATCTAAAACATTAACTATTCTGAATCCTTCTTTTCCCAAAGCCTTGATAGCTGCGTGAGCTCCTGGACCTGTTGAACCAATAGTTGTTTTTCCTCTAAGTCTGACATATAAGGCATTTATTCCCAAGTCTCGTGCACGCTCTGCAGCTCTTTTTGCTACAAACATGGCGATTGTTGGATTTGCTTTTAGTCTTGAGTGCTTTGTTACCATTCCGCCCGATATCTTAGACAAAGTGTTCCCGGATAAATCTGTAATATGAACAATTGTATTGTTAGGAGAGCTGAATACGTAAGCTATCCCCAGCTTTTCATCTTTTGCTTTTTCCTTTTTCTCTTCCTTAGGAAATTCTTCCATTATCTTTTCTTCTGCTTCTTCTTCCATTATTGTTTCTCCACTTCATTTTTCTGTTTTAGCTTTTTTTCTTTTATTGAGATGCCTTCTTCTTCTGAAACTCTGACAAGGTAGCTAGGAGAATTCATCGCCTTTCCGTTGATTAGAACTTTTTTGTGTACAACTGCCTGTCTTGCCTGTCTTGGAGTATTTGCCAGTCCTTTTTTGAAGACAACCGTAGGAAGCCTTCTTTCCAGCAGGTTTTCTACTTCTAAGCCGAGAACATCTGCGGTGTTCTGGATTTTTAATCCTAACGAATTTAATTTTTGGAATAAGACATTCTGCTCTTCTGCAGAAGATTTGGCAAGGTCCATCGCTCTTTTTCTGAAATAATTTATTTTTGCGAGAGTTTTCCATATCTCTCTCTTGTTTTTTAAACCATATTTTTTTACAAGCTCGTTTTCATCCTGAATTCTCTGATACTGAAAAGCCTTCTTTGGTTTTAAATATAAATTTTTTTTCCTTATCATCTTACTTCTTACGCCTTACTCCTACAGCTTGTCTTCCTTTGGTTCTGAAGTGAGATCTTGTTCTTTGTCCCCTGACAGGAAGTTTAGAAGCATGCCTTATTCCCTTATAAGATCTTATCTTTCTCATTCTTTTTATATCAAAGTCTG
This sequence comes from Candidatus Woesearchaeota archaeon, assembly GCA_964634845.1. Taxonomy (GTDB): domain Archaea; phylum Nanobdellota; class Nanobdellia; order Pacearchaeales; family GW2011-AR1; genus ARS1309. The sequence goes on from CAZWLX010000004.1 coordinate 5,491, forward strand.
ATTTCATTGTTAAATCTGTGCCGTATAGATGGACAGATTCTCCTGTTTCTGGGTCAAGTCTTCTATTTTTCATAAAGATTGGAATATCCAGATTTTTCAGAGAAGATTCTATCTTTGATATATCTGCCTTAGAAAGAGTGGATATCTTTGTATTTTTGTCTAGACCCAGTC
>CAZWLX010000004.1:5671-9306 GCA_964634845.1 Candidatus Woesearchaeota archaeon
TTCCTTTATCCTTGTTAAACCTTCATATAAGGTCTTGCTTTCTTGTATGTCATATTCTATATTCCTTATCTGTTCTTCTGTTTCTTCTTGTTTTTGAAACTTTTCCTTTGCTGGTGTTTTTTTTTCTTCTGCCATTTGGTTAGTGTGCGAAAAGGTTGAAACGCTGTCTTTCCAAGAGCTCTTCCATAATCCTTTTCTCAATTGCTTTCTTTGGATCTGGGATAGACTTCACACGTTCCTTGATATCTTCAAAGGATTTGAATTCCTTTTTTTCCCTTTCCTCAAGGACTTCCTTGGTGTGTTTCTTACCGAATCCTGGCAGAAGTTCAAGCTGATGAAGCCTTGTGTTCATTGCTTGAGCATTATTGAAGAACTCGACAAAACGAGATTCTTGCTCCCCAACAATACCTTCAACAAACTCCTGCAGTTGGATCTTCGCGGTTTCTGTTATCTTATCACGTTGCAGTCTTCCTGCGATGTAATATATCTTATCTCTCTTTTCCGGACCTATATAAACTTTTTCCTTTTGTGCCAGATTTATTCCTCTTCTAGGAATTAATTCCAGCAAGATGAGAGTTTTTAATCCTATAGCCTGGGCTATCGGAGACATCTTCTTCTCTATCGGGTATCCGTATGGTAAGTAATCTAAGATTACTGCATACTCTTCTTTCTCTGTCATTTTTATCTGTATTTGCTAACAACTTCAATTATTTTATTTGCCTCTTCTTCAGACAAACTCACATCTGTGAATATTTTATTTACTTCTTCAGAAGTTGCAGGCAGAAAATCTGCAACCTTGACTATATCTTCTTCTCTTATTTTTGCATTTTTTAGACTTGATATTTCCTTTTGTATTTCAGAGACCTTTTCTTTGCTTAGTTTACCAAACTTTTTTAAGTATGCTTCTAGTTCCTTCTTCTCTTCAAAGTCTGAAATAGCAGCTTTTGCTTCTGCAATTGTTAATGGTTTTTTAGCTAAAACATTCATTTTGCTCTCCCAGATATTCTCTTTAAATGAATTGGTTTAATTAAGTATTTCTTTTTCTTGTTTAAGTCAAAAATTTCTACATTGTATGCAGAGCCTCTTTTTTCTAATACAATTCCAGTCCTGCCCTGAAGTCTCTTTGAGTAACCAAAAGGAATACTTAGCTCTCTGACTACTGCAACCCTTTCTCCAGGCTGAAATTTCTGGAAAAATCTTGTAAATGAGAATTTTCCTTTCTCCCTTAAACGCTTATGTTTTAGCATGTTTATATTGGTAAAAACCTCTTTAAAAACCTTTTTGATGGGATTAAGAGAAAATTAAAGCTGAATTATGTCTGAATCTTGGAGAGATGAATCAGAGTAATTTGTAATTTCAGAAGAGTTTCCTTGAAGAGCGTTTTGCAAGGCTTGCTCTTTTTCTGATTTATAAACTTCCTGAGAAGCAACTGCTTCTTCAACAAGGCTTGAGAAAGGAGAATTAGAGAAAGTTCTATGAACTCCTTTTGATTCTTTCTTAGAAATATATGAACTTGGAGAGCCTGTTACAGACCCCTGATAAAGATTTCCTGCATCTCTTGCATTTTCCATTCCCTCGACGATTGCGGAAAACATTTTCTCTCCCCAAACTTTAAGTCCGCAGGAATAGCATACATCTATTACAGAATCTTCCTGTAACCCTGATTTACAGTAAATGCAATTATTAACCATTGTCTCCTCTTTTGCTAATCAGGAATTTTAGTCAGAAGGGTATTTAAACTTTCTTGTAATCCTTGAAGAATGAGAATTAAAAGATGGAGATTATTTTGGCTGGGCATATTCATCTTAGGGCTTGTGCTTGCTTCTTACTTTATTAGCATTAATGCTGAAGAAGGCGCGAATTATGTTGTTAGGGACAATTTGCTTGGCATTATCATATTTCATAACCCATTTATTCTCGGGCTTTATGTCTTAATAGGTGTTGTATTAATTGTGAAGGGCTTTTCTTGAAACAGAGTTAACGAAGATTTTATAAGGAAAGTTTCTGACAATTACTTATGTCTAGTTTTATAGAAACTTTTAGAGTCTGGAAAATTGTTTTTGGAAGAAAAATATATCTTGGTCTTGCTTTTTTAATAGGTTTTTTGTTTTACGCTTTTAACGTCTTTATTCTTAACATTTCAAGCATATTTTCTATTAGCCCTAGGCTCGGATTCATTGGAAGCTTGAAGTTTTATCTTACATTATTAATTGGTTTTAAAGAAGTTATCCAACTTTATTCATTTATCAGCGTCATTATTATAAGTTTAATGTTTGGCATATTGTTTAGCCTTATTGTCTTTAAGATTAATTCTTCAATCCGAGATAAGAATAAGGAAACTGGCTGGCTAGGGGGGATAGGAATTGCCTTAGGAATTTTAGCTCCTGGATGTGCTGTTTGCGGAATTGGGTTGCTATCTGTTTTAGGGCTTGGAACAGCTTTTGTAACAGTGCTTCCTTTTGATGGTTTAGAGATATCTATTTTAGCCATAGGAATCCTGGGATTTGTGATATTTAGGATTTCAGAGGATATTAAGAGTTGTAAGGTGTGTCAAATAAGTTTAAATAATAAGGAATATGAGTAAAAAAGTGAAAGGGGGCATAAAACAATGAGTGAACAAGGAAATCAACAGCAAGACAACGGAACACTGACTCTCCAGCTTAGGAAAGATCAGGTTTGGAAGTATTCTACATTTATCTTAGCTGCTGTTCTTATTATAGGCGCTTTTGTTTTCTTCTCTGGAGGAAACAGCACTGTAACTACTGGAAATACTGTGGATACAGGGGGCAATACAGCTCCAAGCCAAGTAAGAGCAGAAGTTGATGATGATGCAGTTTTAGGAAATCCTGATGCTCCTGTAACTATAATAGAGTTTAGCGATTATCAATGTCCATTTTGCGGAAGCTTTTGGAGTCAGACATTACCTTTAATCAAACAGCAATATATTGATACTGGAAAAGTTAAGCTAGTTTTCAGAGACTTTCCATTGACATCAATACATCCACTGGCACAACCAGCTTCTGAAGCTGCAGAATGTGTAAGAGATGCTGCTGGAGGATCTGATGAAGCATACTTTGAATATCATGACAAAATATTCGGGAACCAAGCTTCTTTAAGTGTAACAAGTTTGAAATCCTGGGCTAAAGACTTAGGATATAACATAGACAACTGTCTTGACAGCGGGAAATTCAGATCTGAGGTACAAGCTGATTTGAGAGATGCAACAGCTTCTGGAGGAAGAGGAACTCCATACTTTGTAATTAATGGAAATCCATTGAGTGGTGCACAACCATTTGACGCATTCCAGCAAATTATAGAATCAGAGCTAGCAAAAGCCTAAATTTATTTTTTATTTTGTGCTTTTATTTATTTTTTGAAAAGTTTTTTATACTTTAGATATTGGGATTTTAAATGGTCAAGAGAGTAGGAAAGTTTCCCAAAAATTATAGACCTCCTCAGTCACTAAGAGTTGGAGCAGAAGTTGGAGATTATACTTATAGGGTGGCTAAGGGTAGTCCAGATGGAAGATACATAGACTTTGGAGCGCAAGCTATTAGAGAAGTTGAAACAGATATAAGGGCGAGAAGGATTGAATTAGAGAGAGGAGAAGAATGAGATTCACAAAAAGAGAAAAG
>CAZWLX010000004.1:9316-14153 GCA_964634845.1 Candidatus Woesearchaeota archaeon
TTGGAGATTATACAGCTACAATGTGGAGATCTGAATTAACTATATTATATATTAAACAAAGCAGGGCTGCTCTTCAGGAAGATGAGATGGAAATTGCAGAAAGAAGAAGACTTATAGAGAGTGGAGAATTAGTTAATTGGTAATATGAAATTCACAAAAAGAGAAAAGAAAGACTTGTTTTATGCAGGAGCTATGATTTCTCTGGCTTTTGCTATTTTGCTTTCAGGAGGAATTTCAGGATTGTTGGGAGACAACGTTGGTTTTCTTACTGTTTTTATAATTGCTTTTTTTACTGCCGGAATTGGATTTTTATTGCATGAATTAGCTCATAAATATGTTGCAATTTCTTACGGATTAAACGCTGAGTTTAAAGCATTTTATGGAATGTTGTGGCTTGCTGTTGGGCTTTCATTTTTCGGATTTATTCTTGCTGCTCCAGGAGCTGTATTTATTCATGGAGCTGGACTAACAAGAATCAAGAATGGAAAGATTAGTGTTGCAGGACCTTTAACGAATATTATCTTGGCTATTTTATTTTTAATAATGGGATTAATTAATAGTTCTGGAATTATTTCTATAATTGCTAATTTTGGATTTACGATAAATGCTTTGCTTGCTGCATTTAATATGATCCCTGTTATGCCTTTTGATGGAGCTAAAGTTCTTGCATGGGATAAAAAAGCATATACTATAACAATGATTGTTGCACTTGGATTATTTTTCCTGAGCTGGATTGTTTGAGAATAAAGAAGGTTTAAATAGTATTTTTTCTTATTTGTTTTATGAAAAAAGAGGGTGTTTTATTATTAATAGCCTTGTTGTTTGTAGGAATTTTTGCTACAGGATTTGTTTTAGCAGAGAGTGGTAGCGGAAATGGAGAGGGAGATGATGGAGATTCTGGAAGTTCAGAAAGCGGAAGTTCTGGAAATTCCGGCGATAGTGATTCTGATAGTGATAAATCTTCAGATAGTTCTAAGAGTTCTGATAATAAAGATTCTTCTGGGTCGTCAAGCGATAAAAAGCAGAGAGAGATAAAAAAGACGATAACAGACGAGAGTGGAAACAAAGTAGAAGTTAGAACAAAAACTGAAACAAAGAATGGAGAAGAAAAAACAGAAGAAAGAAGAACATTTACAGATGAGAATGGAAACAAGATTGTCGTTGTTACAGAATCTAAGACAATAGATGGAAAAACAGAAACAGAAGTTAAGAGAAAGATTACAACTCCAAGTGGAAATGAGATTACAATAAAAACAAAGACGAGAACTGAAGAAGGCAGGGAAAGAGTAACAAACTCTATTGAAGTTAAAGGTGCGGAAGTTGAGACTAAACTATCTGTAAGAGAGGAAACAAAAGAGGGAGTTCCAAGGTTAAAGGCGAAACTCTCAACAGGAGTTGAGCAGGATATAATTATCTTGCCTGATGAGGCACTGCAAACAGCTTTGGCAGAATTAGAAACAACAAACAATTTCGCTTTTGAATTAAAAGAAAATGTTGAAGGAGATTTACGAACAGTGGTATTCTCTGCGAGAGCTAGCAAACCGGGAAAGTTTTTAGGGATATTCAATACAAATATTGATTTAGAGACGCTGATTGACGCTGAAACAGGAGAGGTAATTAAAACAAACAGGCCTTGGTGGACATTTTTAGTTACGCAAGAAAACAAAACATTTGTTTGTCATGTGGCTTCTGAAGATTCAAATAAGAGAAATACTCTTGAAGTTGCTATTCCTGCTGTTAAAGCTCATTTAGGACATGGAGATAGTGTTGGCGAGTGTGCAGTTATTTGCGGAGATGGATTAATTGTAGAAGGTGTAGAAGCATGCGATGATGGAAATGTTGTTGATGGAGATGGATGCTCAAGTATTTGCGAGATAGAAGTAGCAGAAACACCGACAACCGAAGAGACAATTCCAGAAACTAATGCGAGCAAGGTTACAGCTTAAATAGGTTTTTATACCCTTATTTTTATCTTATATTATGGACGAAGATAGTTATGCTATAAAAGCTGAATTTGACTCTAAGAAAGGATTTGAAAAAGTTTTGAAGAGAGTTAAATCTGAATTTTTAAAACAAGGCTTTGGTGCTCTGACAGAAATTAATGTTCAAAAGACATTAAAGGAGAAAATGGGAATTAATTACAAAGATAAATATGTTATACTTGGAATTTGCAATCCTAAATTTGCTTATGACTTGCTAAAACAAGAGAAAGAAATTGGGCTTGTTTTGCCTTGCAATGTTATTGTTTATGAATCTGGAAAAGGAAAAATTGTTGTGAGTGCTTTGAATCCTGAAACAGCTTTAGAAATATTTAACAAGAAAGATAAAAGCGGGAAAATTGAAGATATTAAATGTGATGCTAGAGAAAAGATTGTTGAAGCGATAAAGAATCTGAAGAAAGGAGAAGAGAATGGTAAGTAAATCTGGGATATATTATCAATGTGATATTTGTTTTTTTAAATATAAAGATGAGAAAACAGCTAAGGAATGCGAGGCATTCTGCAAAGAGAATAATGCTTGTAGTATTGAGATAACTAAATTAGCTGTTAAGGGAAAATAGAGAGTAAATAAAAATGGAAAACAAAAATGTTGGGTACCTTGTTTTGGGAATCGCGATAGTTATAATTGCAATTGTGTTTATATTTAATTCTGCGTTAAAAGAAATTGTAGGAGAAAGCTGTAATTTGCAGGAACATCTTAATTGCACAATGTATGATACTATAACAAAGCAGACTTATCTTGCTCTTTCAATTGTAGCTGTTTTGATTATTATTGCTCTTGTATTGATATTTTCAAAGCAAAGCGAGAAAGTTATTTTTAAGACAAAGACAATAAAGGAAAAAGCAAAGAAGAGAGAATATGACTTATCTGATTTGAGAAAAGAAGATAAACAGGTTTTCAAGATTATACAAGAATCCGGAGCTTCTTTCCAAGCTGATTTGATTGAGAAAACAGGTTTTGGAAAGGCAAAGATGTCCCGTATTATTGACAGATTGGAAGGCAAAGGTTTTGTGGAAAGGAAGAGAAGGGGAATGACGAATGTTGTTGTTCTTAAATAAAGTTCGATTGCATATTATCATTCTGATTATTTATCAAAACCTTTAGAACCGAACTTTATAAGAATTTTTCTTATTTCATCTATTGTTTTTTGTTGTTCTTTTTTATCAGACATTTTTACAAATCTTATTAATAAATCAACTAATTTCTCTTTATCCATTATTTTCAATTTAAATCCATCTGTAATAAAATAAAATCTAAAATTCTTGTATTTTAGTTCTTTTATAACAATCTCTCCAACATGACCTAAAGACTTGCCTTTATAGGGATTATTCTCCAAAGTTTCAAGTAAGTCTATAACTTCGTGTGCTTCTCCTTTGAATTTTTTTTGAATTTCTTCAAATAACGACCTTACTATCTCGACCTTGGCCATTTTTTGTTCAACTCTTTTTTAGCCTCTTCTATAGAAATCGTGCCTTCTGAAGAAAGAAGGAATTCTTTTAGTTGCTCTTTAACAGCTAAAGAATAAATCCTTTTGAGAATTTCATCATAACTTTCGCCTTTTATTCCAAAAGAGGCTATTTTCTCTTTAGTTTCTTTGCTTAATTGAATAGTTGTTGTTTCCATTTTATCTATAGCTACTATAGGGTCTATAGTTTATAAGGTTTTCGGAGCAACATTGGTTTTTAAGGATTAAATATAAATAGTAAAATTATCTTGTTTACATATGGTTAATAGTTATAGGGCTGTTAGGCAATTAGAAAGAGCTCTTGGAGACAACGCAGTGAGAAGGGGAAGCAGAAGTGAACCGCCTATTCCTCCTGGAGAAGGAGCTATTCTTATAGCCACAATTGTATATGGTCCTGATGGTACTGAAAGGATTGAAAGAAATTATGATTCAGATGGTAAGGCTAGGATATAGGTTTAGTTAGCGTTGGATTTCTTCTATTAAGGATTGAGTTTTTTTAGTGCAACGATGCCGAAAGTCTAGGCACATCATGACACAGAATCCTACCTCTTACTTTTGTAACAATAAATCACTATACGAAACCGAGATCAAATCATCTTTTGAGATTTCAAACAAATCAAGATAGTAATTGCACTGCTCTAATAGTTTTTCTTTCCCGATTAATCCATCTTTATCGATGGCTTCAATTTCAATGAAAGTTCCTAAATTTTTAACTGTGTCAATGTGAAATTTTACATTTTCTAAAAAATAAATTTTTCTTTTTTTATCTACTACTATTAAAGTTCCAAGAGCTTTTGTAAGCAATTCTTTTAGTTTTGATTTGGGTGCTGATTTGAAGAGAATAATATCTGATTGTTTTGGTCCTTCTTTATTTTCACGATTATAATGAATAAGATTGTTTTCTATGTTTCCTTCTCTTAACTTCAAACGACCAAAACCGACATTAAAATAAGTATCAATTTGATGATCAACACCTTTAAAATTCGCATTTTTTGATTTTAAAATTTCTCTTATTTTATTTTGATTGTTTGATTTTGCTTTAATTTCAATGTTTAAAATTGCCATGTTATCTTCCACGATAACCAAATTTCTTATCATAATCTGGATGGTCAATTATGTCAAGAACAAAAGCAATTATCTCTATTTCTTCGTTATTTGTTAGGGTGTAAAGCATTCTCCAAAATGCAGGAAGCTCTACCCTGAATAAATTTGTTGCAGAATATTTCTGTTTGTATTCTTCTGGAATTAGTTTTTTCTAGGATCGCCATAATGAATATTTGCTCTTATCAATTCCTTTTTGTGATTGATTGCTTTTAGAATCATTCTTGATTGTTTATTTGTTTCTGCTTCTGCATTGAGTTTCTTATAAAC
>CAZWLX010000005.1:0-1163 GCA_964634845.1 Candidatus Woesearchaeota archaeon
TCTTGGATGTGTTGCGGAGATAGGTTTTGTGTAAGGAGGAATTATTTGCGGTTGAGATGGGGATTGAAGTTGTTTAAATGGCATTGTTCTATCTTTTGCTATAGGGGGTCGCTCTACTTCTCTTGGAGCAGAATAAGTTATTGTTGTTAATCCATCTGCAAATGTTGAGATATAGTTTTCTGGAGAGCTTAAAAGCTCATACCCCATATTTTGCAAAGTAATATTTCTTTCATCAAATGTTGTCTCGTTTAGAATTTTAACTTCTTGATTAACTCTATTTTGTAAATCCCTATAATCCATGTAAATTCTCCAACAAAGACATATTTAAATCTTATTATTTTGTAACTATTTTATAATTACTACAAACTTATAGTGAAAATTTACTACTTTTTGTTAATGAGTTAATGGTAAAGACTAATTGTCAATCACTTAAATCAACAGTATCGATATTGCTATGAGGATAATTGCAATTATTGTTAATAGTAATGCGGTTTTTAGGGTCTTAAATTTTTTCTCTGCTATACTAGATAAGACATGAGATTGTTCATAAAGTTGTTTGACAATTTCTTCTTCTTTTATTGATAGCCCTTTTTTCACATAGTCTTTTTTTTGTTGAGATACTATATCTCCAAAATAAATCATTCCTGACGAGTTGCCCTTTGTTATTCTTGGATATATTACTCTTATTATATTTTTAAATGCCAGAACAATTAGGATAGTACTAATCGCTATCAAAACCATTGCTTCTGCTTTATTTACTATATTCCAATCAATTCTAGAAGTTTTAGTTATTAATGCGCCTGTACCAACAGATAAAACAGAGAAAATCCATGCAGCTTTTGTATCTGCTAGTTTTATTTGTTCTTGGACAGAATTTAATATCTGTCTTGGAAAGTCTGTCCTAACTTTTGAATCCATATTGGATTTTAATGTTGAAAGTATTTAAATTATATGTGTTACTTTTTTAGAACCCCTATGCTTTTTCCAAATGATTCTGCTAGGATTTGGAGAATGTGTTTGTATTCTGCTGTTAAGTTGTGGGCTTTTGCATGAAGCTTTATTCCTTTTTTTAAAGCTAATTTCAGAGATTGTTTGAATTTATCAGGGTTTGAGAAGTTCAGATAGGAAGTCTCAAAAAAACTTGTTAAAATTTCATTCATGAA
>CAZWLX010000005.1:1173-3249 GCA_964634845.1 Candidatus Woesearchaeota archaeon
TGAAATGCGCATCAGAGTCAGATACTAATGGAATTTTATCTTTTTTGGAAAGTTCTTTTATTTTATTCCAATCGCTTTTGAAATATGAATTTAATTCTAATCCGTCAATGCTCTCCCTATTTCTCAAAATGGTTCTTTTATCTAAACTTACAGAGCCTATTAAAAAGTGAGGCACAAGGAACTCGTGTAACGGATGACTTGCAATTATTATGCAATTTTGATTGTGTGCCTGTTTTAATATTTCTTTTAAGTTATGGCTTTTCATTTTTCCATTATATCCGACTATTAATATGTGTCCTTTATTTGTTTCAATTTCATCTGTTTTTATAAAATAAATTGTTTTATTTAATCTTGAGATAGAGAAAAATGTTTCTTGGTATGATGAATCTATATTGTATTCTAGTTTTCTTATTATCTTAAATAGGCTCTCGTATCTTTCATCGTTGTTGAAGTTTGTTATCCCCAGAACTAATCTCTCATTGTCTTTTATCTTTTTGAATAAATATGAGATTAACTTTCTCGCGTAAGGTTCTTTTTTTGATAGTGTTCCAATTAAATAAACAAAGTCAGATGTGTGGCTATGTAAGGATATTTTATAATTCATATATATTTTAAGTAAAAGGAGTTTAAAAGTTTTTATTACGAGTTAGATTTCTCTTGAATCTATCTCGCCTCTTTTTAAAGCCATTTTAAAGTCGAAAGTCCATTTTGCCCATGTTAGTGGATTCTGATATGTTCTTTTAGAGATAAATCTCTTTCCTGTTATTATTCCCATTAAAGAGCTAATGAATCGGGCTTCTGTTCGTGTGTCAAGATCGTCTTCAATAAACTCTATGTATGCTGTTCCCATGTTTTGTATTCTATGGCTATCTGATGTTGCTATTTGTGGTTTTCCAAAATCTTCTGCAAGCTCTGCGGCTTTTCTGTTTAATCCTCGATTATATTCTCCTATTAGTGGAAGTGCTGATAAGAATTCTGGAACAATTAGCTGCGCATTATGTGCTTCTACTCCTGTTATCTCTTCTTGATAAAGACCTAACAATCTCTCTGCAAGGTCTATTCCTGCTCCAAAATGGGCTTTTAATCCAGGGTGTTCTAAAAAGTTTGGATAACCATGATCATAACAAAATCTAATAGTATCTGGAAAGCTTTTCAGGTTTGGAACTTGAGTTGTGCCGACAACTAAATGGTCATATCTTTCTCCATTGTTTTTTACAACAACTGTTTGTCCATTTACCAGATAAACGAGGTCTGTTCTTCCATTTAGATTTCTCTCGGCTACTAAAACATCTTCTCTTTGCCCTAGAAATTCTACTTTGTATCCTCTGCCTAAAGATGCGCCGCAATTTGCTACTAGATGCCTTAATCTATCTGCTTCTGAATAAGGAAGGATCTCAAGATCTTCTGAAGTAATTGCTGAGATAGTGATTCCTCTTTGGATTAGTGCGTTAATCATTAGCTGAAGAGGATTTTTGTCTCCATATCCTTGTCTTCTTAGAACTTTTGGAGAAAGAGATATTGTTCCATGACTATGAAGATCTGCTTTAATTGTTTTGTCAGGCATTGAACTTTTGTTTGAGTGAAATACTTAAACTTTACTCTTCTTAACATTTTCAGGTACCATTAGTTTTAAATACCGTCCGGGTTTTTATTATTTATGGATAAGGATAAGAAACTTAAAGGTTTGACAGGAGAGCTAAATTCTTCTAAGAAATATTTATCCCCTATTGCTCCGATGGGAATGCTCCCCAATGTTATGTCTGCGGGTGCAATTCCTAAAACTATGCCTGGAATGAGCCAGAATACTCCTGTTAATAAGATTGACCCTGAGGAAACTGCCAAGGAATTTGAAAGATTAAAAGTGAAGTTAGAGGATTTGAAGAAAAATATACTGAAGAAATATAAGTTTACTAGGTTCTTGAGTATTTTGCCTCAACAATCTCTGCCATTTTTTGCAGAAGATGAGAATATGCCTATTGAGATAGAGAAGACTAATCCTTTGCTTTTGTTTATGTGTATTCCTGAAGACCATTTCAAGGAAATACCTAAAATAAGACCTGAAGTTTTGAAATTAGT
>CAZWLX010000005.1:3259-5455 GCA_964634845.1 Candidatus Woesearchaeota archaeon
TTAAAGAAAGCAAGCAGAATGTTTGGGTTATTATAAAAACAGAAGTTGATTTATGGCACTATGGATTGGATAGCAAATTTGAGTTTTTGGATTCGGTAAGTGCTTCATTTCCATTATATGATAATGGATTTTTAGGAACATTGAGATTAGCAAATATCCACAAATCTCTTGTTTTAAGAAAATTTGAGAAATATGTTGCAAGTTATGTTATCGCAGGAAGTTTAGTTAGAGGAGTTGCTGGTAAAGATTCTGATGTCGATACTTTTGTTATTATAGATGATACAGATGTTAAAAGAATGCCGAGGATTGAATTGCTTGAAAAGCTTAGAGGAATGATTTATGATTATATTAAAGAAGCAAATGCTCTTGCAGGTGTTAAAAATCCTCTGAATGTCCAGGTTTATTTATTAACTGATTTTTGGCAAAGCGTTAAAGATGCCCACCCTGTTATGTTTACATTTATCAGAGATGGAATTCCTCTTTATGACAGAGGTACGTTTATTCCTTGGAAATTGCTTTTGCAAATGGGAAAGATTAAGCCGAGTCCTGAAGCGGTTGATATGTTTATGAAATCAGGAGACCAGACAGATAATCTTGTTAAAAGAAGGTTGTTAGACGCGATGGTTGATATTTTCTGGGGAATTGTTACACCGACACAGGCTTTAATGATGCTGGCTGGACAGGCACCTCCAGAACCAAAAGCAATTGTTCAAGAGGTTAAGAAAACCCTTATTGATAAAGAAGGATTAATGACTGTTAGAGAACTAAAGTTCTTAGAAAAAATTGTTAAGCTTTACAAAGATTATGAACATGTAAAATTAAACGAGATTTCTGGGAAAGAAATTGATGAATTAAAGAAAGAAAGCGACTCTTATGTTAAGAAAATGAAGTCTCTTAGAGCGAAAATTGAGGATAGAATGCAGGAGCATGAAATTGAGAGAATAAACTCTGAGTTCTTTGATTTAATGAAGAATATTTTCGGAAGTAAAGGACAAGAAGCTTTGATATCTGATTTAGATTCTCAATTAGTTAGAAAAGGAAAAATCAGCAAGAGAATGCTTGGAATTGCAAGAGACATAGCACATCTGAAGAAACGCACTAAGTCTAAGAAATTAAGTCAGGCAGAGATGCAGAAAGTGAGTGCAGAAGCTTCTGAATTAATGAATTCTTTGATGGAATATAGCCAAAGAAAAGACCTTGTTTCTGTTGAAAAAAGTGTTTTGCAGATAAGTTATGGAAAAGATAAGAAAGCAGAAATTGTTTTAACAGATTCAGGAGTTTTTGTTGTTTCTGATGGAGTGATAAAGAAAATAAGCGCGGGCAAGATTGTTGATTCTGACAGAAATGAATTTGAGAAAGCTTTAGCAAGTACAAAAGATAAGCTAAAACTAAATTTCTCTAATGAGGTTTTTGATGCTCTTAAGAAAGAGTTTGGGGAGTTTAGAATTAACTTGTAGTTTTGCGTCTTGGTTTTTTACTTTGGTATATAAATCTTTATAAATTAATCTTTTATTGATGCTACATGGCTGATGAAATAGGAGAAGGGCTTTGTTCTATTGGACCACAAATTGGTTTCTTGTATTTAGACCAAGGCGGAAGCTATAGATTGAAATTAGAAGATGGGAGAGATGTTAAAGTTACTAGTGACGGAAGAGATGGTGCTGCATATAAATTTAGTGAATTAACAAGACTGTTTCTACATGATGAGATACAAGCTAGGAAAAGGGCTCTTGATTTTGTAATATATTCTGACCCTTCGTTTTCTTAGGTAATAGATAGCTGATAGAAAAGCAAAAATCTGCCGGGCAATAGTTTTAAAAACCTAAATTTTCTAAGGGCTTTGTGATTAACATGACAAAAGGAATTGTTGTACAATTTAGAAGAGGAAGAAAAACAATACATGAAAAGCATTATTTGTTAGATATTGGAGCAAAAGACAGAGCTGAAGCTAAAAAGTTAGCTGGAAAAGAAGTTTTGTGGAAGAGTCCTTCTGGAAAGATTATTAACGGAAAAATTAGCGATGCTCATGGAAATAAAGGGCTTGTAAGAGCTATTTTTGAAAAAGGTCTTCCAGGACAAGCTATGACAACTGAAATTGAAGTTAAAGGCGGAGAGGTTGAATCTGGGAAAATTAAGGAGGCAAAGAAATAAGATGGCTGTAGATGTTATATATGACGAATCTGGATTTGGAAGCGG
>CAZWLX010000005.1:5555-13390 GCA_964634845.1 Candidatus Woesearchaeota archaeon
GGAGAATTATAATGGCATCATTAAGAAAGGCAAGCAGTTATAGCAAGAAAAAAGCAAGACCATTTACCAGAAAAGCTAATACCAGAAAGAAAGCTTATATCAAAGTTGTTCCGCCTAATAAGATTGTTAAGTATAACATGGGGGATCAAAAATCTTTTGTAAAGGGAAAACATAAATTTGCCTTGAGGTTTTTGTCCACAGAGAAAGTTCAAATAAGAGACAACGCATTAGAAGCAGGAAGACAGCTTTTGAATAAGATTCTTGATACAAAACTTCCTGGGCAATATTATTTAGTCCTTAAAGTCTACCCTCATCATATCTTGAGAGAAAACAAGACTGCTGCTGGAGCAGGTGCAGATAGATTATCCAGTGGAATGAGTCATTCTTACGGTGTTAATATTGGAAGGGCAGCAATCGTCAAGGCTGGAAAAGAAATTTTCTTTATCTCAACCCCTGATGAGAGGACAGCTAGAGAAGCTAGGAATGCTCTTTTTTCTGTAAAGACAAAGCTTCCTTGTAAGGGAAAGATTTTATTTGAGAAATTATAAAACAATTTCTCAATTTTTCGCTTGAAGTATAAAGCTTCAAACTTTGAGAAATTATAAGACAATTTTCCTTTTTAATTATAAAGTTTAAATCAAACAAAAATTTAAATACTCTTTCTTGGCTGGAAATTTATGGAAATAGGCAGAAGAGAATTTTTTAGAATTGCTGCAGCAGGACTTGTTTCTCTTGCTACGGGTTGCGCTTCTTTTCCTAAAGTAGATAGAGATACAGGAGCTAATAAAATTTTAAGACAGATTTCCAGAGAATTAATTCCTGGAATAGGAGGTGTTTTTAGTTACGAAGACCCAGATGCAGAGCAGTTACTTGTTCATTTAATGACAATGCATAGCGACCCTCTTTTTGCAGAGAAAGTTCGAGGTATTAAAAGTTCTAGATCTCTTGCAGAGAAGACTAAAAATATGTGGCTTTTCCAGCTTAGGAAAGAAGCTTTACAAGTTAATGCTGTACAAAGAGACTGGTATTATGCTCTTGATTTTTTATCTGAGAATGGGCTTGTTAACGAAGTTTTTCTTGAAGGATATCATCCAGGGATTTTAGAAGTATTATCTACTCCTCAAAATATAAGAAAGGTTTATCTTAATCATTTAGATGATATTGATAGGTCAGGGCTTTTTCCAGAAGTAGAATGCGTCAGGTCTTACCAGAGGATGAATCATCGTTTAGCATTTGTTGAAGAAGCTATGCAAAAAGGATGGAGAATTGATTTACAGAAATCTCTTGGAATTTACGACGAAGTCAGGAGAGGTTTTGAGCATGTTAGATATATTCCCGGAGCTGTTTTTCTGCTTGCAATGGAAGGCAAGATAAAAATTCTTCCTGGAGAAAGTGCAGAAGCTCACGAGACAAGAATGAGGGCTTTGGATGAAGGAAATGGAGATGATTCTTGTTATGCAAACGAAGATGCAGAAGATTCTCTTTTAGCTTATGTTAAGAAAAGAGGGAAAGTGCTAAACGTAGTAGAGTTTGGATATTCTCATTCTTTTGCAGGAAGAGATTCTTTTCCAGATTATGACCTGGGAGTTCTTCCTGATAGAAATTCTATAAGAGATAATATTCATGCTTCTGGAGGGAGAATTTCTTTAGTAGAAGCTATTCCAACAAGTATCTGGCTTGGAACAAGTGTCAAAAGAACAAAGTAATATTTATTAAGTTTGTTTTGCAAAGATAAACATGGGTGTTGGAAAAGAGAGTGGTAAAATAGATTTTGTCAGATGGTTCTCTGAGCTCAATAGCAAAGATATAAAGATTGCTGGAGGAAAAGGCGCAAGTTTAGCAGAAATGTATAACAACAAGTTTCCGATACCCTCTGGATTTATTGTGACTGCTCAGACATACAGGAAGTTTATTACTGATGCAGGAATTGATGACAAAATTAAAGAATTGTTAAGAGATTTGGATATAAATGATACAGACAAGCTGACACAGGTTTCTGGAGAGATTAGAAAATTAATTGAGAAGTCGGAATTTTCAAAAGAAATAAAATCAGAGGTTATAGAGGCTTATGAATCTCTTGATGTCGGTAAAATTACAGGGAATGCTTCTTCAGGAGCTATGGAGATTCTTAAAACAAGTCATGAACCTCCTTTTGTTGCAGTTAGAAGTAGTGCGACTGCAGAAGATTTAGAGGATGCTAGTTTTGCAGGGCAACAGGAAAGTTTCCTAAATGTCAAAGGAAATCCAGATTTATTAAAGAAGATTAAAAAATGCTTTTCTTCTTTATTTACAGCAAGAGCTATCTTTTACAGAGAGAAAAAGGGATTTGATCATTTGAAGACAGAACTTGCTGTTGTTGTGCAGAAAATGATAGACTCTGACAAATCAGGAGTTGTATTTTCCAGAAATCCTATTAAAAATGACGGCATGATTTTAATAGAAGCTGTTTGGGGATTAGGGGAAGGAATTGTTTCTGGAAGGATAAAGCCTGATAAATATCTTGTTTCCAGGGATTTAGAGAATTTTGATTTAAAAGATATTAAGATAAATGATAAAAAAGTTGCTATTGTTAGAGATTCAAGCGGGAAAACAGGAGTTGTTAAACTTACAGAAGAAAAAAGCAAGCAAAGAGTTTTGATTAATTATGAGATTAAGAGATTAGGGCAGTTTGCAATTGCTTTAGAAGAGCATTATGGAATTGCCCAAGATATAGAATTTGCTATTGCTGGAGGAGAGATATTTATTGTTCAAAGCAGACCTATAACTACTAAAGTTTCAGATGAGAACCTAGAAGAGATTGATGGAACTATTCTGCTTTCTGGATTAGGAGCAAGTCCTGGGATTGCATCTGGTACAGTAAGAATTGTTAGAGGTTTAGAAGATTTGAGTAAAATTAAGCCAGGAGATGTTCTTGTTACAGAGATGACTAATCCGGATATGGTTGTAGCAATGCAAAGAGCTGCTGCAATTGTTACTGATGAGGGAGGCGTCACAAGCCACGCAGCCATTGTAAGCAGGGAGATGGGTATTCCTGCAGTTGTTGGAACTGCGGAAGCAACAGAAAAATTAGAAGATGGTATTGTTATTACTGTTGACGGAAATACAGGAAGAGTTCTTGAGGGAAGAACAGAGACGAAATTATCTGAAGTTAAGGAAATAGAGGAGACAAAAACAAAGATAAAAGTTATTGTTGATTTACCTGATTTTGCTGAAAGAGCTGCTAAATCAGGAGCCAAGAGTGTTGGTCTTGTGAGACTTGAAGGAATTATTGCCACTGGCGGAAAACATCCTCTGAAATTTGTTAAGGAGAATAAGATGAAGGATTATGTGTCTTTGCTTTCAAAAGGCTTAAAGAAAATTACCAAAGAATTTGAAGAAGTTTGGATTAGAAGCTCTGATATAAGAAGTGATGAATTTAGGAATTTAGAAGGAGCAAGTAAGGAAATTGAAGGTAATCCAATGCTTGGAGATCATGGAGTAAGATTTAGTTTAAGACATCCTGAAATATTAAGGGCAGAGTTGTTAGCTGTTAAGGAAATTGCAGACGAGTTTCCTGATAAGAAAATAGGGATTATGATGCCCCAGATAATTAGTCTTTCAGAACTAAAAGAAGTTAAGAGAATTGCAAGAGAAGAAACTAATGTTCCCAAGAACGTGAAAATAGGAATAATGGTTGAAACTCCTGCAGCTGTTCAATTAATTAATCAGTTCTGTGAAGAAGGAATTGACTTTGTTAGTTTTGGGACAAATGATTTGACTCAATATACTTTAGCTATTGACAGGAATAACGGAGATGTTCAGTATTTGTATGATGAAATGCATCCTGCTGTTCTTTCCAGTATTAGCTATGTTATTAGAAGATGCAAAAAATATGGTGTAGAGACAAGTATTTGCGGACAGGCAGGAAGTAAAGAGGAGATGGCAAGATTTTTAGTTAATGAAGGCATTGATTCTATTTCTGTAAATGCAGATGCTGCTCATAAGGTGAGTTTAGTTGTTAAGAAAGTAGAAGGAGAATTATTAGGAAAAGAAACAGAATCAGAAGAAGCTGATGCAGGTTTTGGAGATATTGAAGAAGGGAAAGATAGAAAAACAGAAACTTTACAGGTTGTTCCCAGCAGAATTTACAAGTCTAATGATATGGACCAAGATATAGAAGATATTGTTCTAAGAGAATTAGAAGGAGGAGAGTCAAATAGAAAAGATGAATATTCTCCGGGAAATCCAAATGATTGGAATGTTTCAGAAGATGTGCCTCCTCTTAATGATGTTATTCCTGTCTCTTCTTCGGATTTTGAGGAAAAACATGAAGAAAAGGAAATTGACTTTTCTGAAAATTTAATAGAAGAAACAAAAAATAGCTCTGAAGAAGAAACTGAAAATTCAGAAAAAGCAGGATTATTAGACGGAGAAGACGAAGATGACGATGTTGAATTCGGAGATGACGAAGAAGCTGCTTTGGGAGAAGCTGTTGCTCGCGAGTTAGAGAAGGAATGGGAGCCTTCTGAGTTTTCTAAACCAGATAAAGATATAAAGTTAGATATATTCTAGATATTTGTTACTATTCGTTAGTTATGACATAATAGAAAGATTTAAATACTCTTTATTTATTGAAAATGTATGAGTACACAAAGATATGAGGAGTTTGCAGGTCGTATGAATAGTCTTGCAAAGCTAGAAGAAAGGATAAACATGGTTCAGAATCCTGGACCTGGAAAAGAAGTAGCTAGAGCAGAGTTGTTACCAGATGTTTTTAATTATAGAAATCAACATGGATTACCTGTTCCTGCAAATCAAGACAATTTAACAGATGATGAGATTAAAGAAGTTCTAAAACAAATGCACGATGATTCTCAAGCAAATGTTACTCATTATTTTGCAGGAAATGTTGGAGATATTGTAAGCCAAGCTCCTCAAGAAGTTTTAGGAAGATTAGCTCAAGATAAGAGAATAAGACAAAGAGCAAGTACTCAAGATCAAGATGCTGCTTTTGAATTAGCTAGACAATATGAAGAAGCCAGAGAATTTGCAGAAAGATATGGGAAAAATCCCAATGCTATTGCAAGTAAAGAAGAAAGAGAGCAAGTATTGAGAGCTGCTGCAGAAGGATTTTCAAGAAAAGCTATGGATAAGACAAGACAATTGCAAGAAGCTCAAGGATATGTTGACAGAGATGTTCAAAGAGCTGTTGCAGATATTGCCAGAGATAGTGCTTTAGCAGGCGCATATGCTCCTGAACAAGTTCAAGCAGAAGCATTGCCAGGTCTTGAAGACAGAGCAGTTAAATTAAAGAAAGTTTATGATGGACTCAAAGTTAATGTTAAGCAAGCTGCTGCACAAATATTAGGAAAAATGGCAAATATTAGACATCCTGATTTGTTAAGAGAAGCTTATACATTGTTTTATCAAGCGATGCAAGAGCCTGAGGCAAGGCAAGGATAAATTTTTTATTTTTTAATTTGCTTAGAGACGAACTGAACAGTCTCACTGTTTTTCTTTTTCAGCGTTTTCTAATAATGTATCCACTATTTTTATCATGTCTGAAACAAATTTCTCTCCTGTGTCCTGCCAGCTGTCTATTTCAACTCCTTTAATATCTGAGATGTCTCTGTGTTCAATTGATTTATGTAATCTATACAGGTCTCGCATAGCTGTTACAGCAGATATTTTTAACATGTCATTATCTACAAATGTCTTTTTTAGCATTTCTGGAATATGTTCTGGGCTTGGAGGCATTTTTCCTGCAGTCATTAAAGCTGCTTGTGCAGAATCAACCATTGCCCAATAAACTCCTTCTATTGCAGCCATTTCAGAAGCTTTTGACCTTGCTATATGCATTGGAGATCTTTGCAATGCTGCATAAACTGCTTCTGGAGTTGATTTTATTTTCCCTTGTATTAGAAGAGATTTTAATGGAGAGAAAAATCCTCCAGAGTCTATTAATCCTTCTCCATATCTTAAAATGTTAATAACTACAGGGTCTCCGTGCAATAAGTCTTGCCACCAGGTCGTTAGCTTTATAGTATTAATGTGAAGTTTTTGAGAATAGTTTTGAGCAGAAATTAGCTTTCCTAATTCTTCCCGATACCATGAAACTAGCTCTAAATCCCAATTTACAGAAGCATCGTCTATAATTAGTATTATATCTATGTCAGAGCCTGAAGAAGCAGTATTTTTGGCTTGACTTCCGAATAATATTGTTGCTTTTATTAATCTATCAAATTTTTTATAGACTTTCTCTGCAAAGTCCATTGCAACATCTTTTTCTTGATTTGGAGTAAAATTTCTTGGTTTTGCATCCTCTCCCCTGTCTAATTTTTGAGAAGATTTTTTCTTTTTTAATTCTTTTTTAGATTTTTTTGCCATATTCTCTTTTTTACTATTTTAATAAATAAAGGATATTTTTAAATGTTTACTACTTTTGTCTGACTATTAAATTGGATTTCCAGATGCCCTGCTTCTTCCTCCCATCTGACCTCCTAGTTCTGGAGGAAGAGTTGTATAATTAGCGCCATATAAATTAAAGTGCTGTTCTGGCAACATTGGACCATATCCTGCAAAATATCCTCCTGTTGCATTAGCTGCCTGGTTCCAGTAAGGAGCCATTTTCATCGCATAAACAGGAGAGCCAAAAGCTCGCAATGTTTCTCTGAATGGAGTTAGATTGTTAAAGTTTTTAAACCATGCTCCTGTTTCAACAACTTGTTTTATCTTTGCCAACTTATCTCCATGTGCTTTTTTTAATTCTTCTAAATGTTTTTTTAACGGAACATTTCCCATTCCCATTGGAAGTTCTGTGTGCTCTGTTCCGAAATTGTCAGACAGATGAATATGTTTTACATAAGGAGCTATCTTTTCTGCCTGTTTTCCTAATTCTTTATCGCCGTAGCCGTATTTTCTTAATAGATTAATATGGCCTACGTCCCATGTAACTCCTATTAGTTTTTCTGCCTGCTCTTCTGCTTCTGATTTTGACAAACCTTTTTCAACTGCTTTTTGAATGAACTTATTTCTTGAAATGTTTACTAATTCTCTTAAGTCTTCTGCTCTTGTCAAGCCCATTCCAACTGGAGGGTTTTCAATACTTATTATTGGAGAGTTGTCCTTGAACTTTTCATAAGATTTTAATGCTACATTTGAAAAAGTTTCAGAAGCTTTGTCTATTGCGAATTTTCTTAGAGGCTTCAATGTTTCAGGAGGGTTTATAGATCTTAAAACATTTAGCCCTCTTGTTAACTCTTCTGTAAATTCATTTATTTTTGTAGGGTCTTCTATATCTTTCAAATGAGGTGTTATTTCCTCTCTGAATTTTCTTAATTTTTGTATGTCTTCTTTTCTCCCGTCTTTTTCAGCTGTGTCGTATGCCTGATTGAAGAGATTTTGCATTTGCTGATATGCATCTCTTAGATATAAGTCTGCATGAGTTATCTCTTTTAGAATATCTTTTGCAAAACCTTGCGCTTTAGGATCAAGTCCTTTTAGTTTTTCTTCTGAGCCTGTTTCTATGTATTCTTTGTAGATTTTGAACATTCCCTCTTTGTTTATCCCTTCTCCTTCTCCTTTATATCTTAATGGATTTAACGCTCTCTCCATTAAATCAGAGCCTTGGACAACATGATAACTCACTCCCTGAAGTCTGTTGAACCATGCATCTTTATTTTGTTTTTTCAGAAGTGTTTCAGGAGTTTGTTTCTCGTCTTTGAAGTAGTCATATTTTGGAGCAAGATTTGCAAAATCTCCTTCTCTTTCATTTACAACCCAAAATTCTGTTGTTTCTTCTTTTTTTGTTTCTGGATTGAAGATTTTTGTTTGAGGATCTGGGAGACCGTTAGATG
>CAZWLX010000006.1:0-1525 GCA_964634845.1 Candidatus Woesearchaeota archaeon
CTTGCAATACAAATTCTGATTGCGATGACACAAATAACCACACTCTTGATATCTGCAATCTCCCAGGAACACAAACTTCATTCTGCACAAATACTCCTATTGATATAACCTGCTCTCAAAACTCTGATTGTGGTATAGATGGATTCATAAATCAACCATTTTGTGTAGAAGATAATAAAACACAGTTCTTCCAAACATTTACATGTTTAGATGCAGGTCTTGTGACTTCATCTTGCACATCTTCTGTATCTCAGCAGTTAATAGAGCAATGTTCTGATTTATGCTCTAACGGACAATGCATTACAATCGCTTGTTACACAGACCCTGATTGTGATGATTCAAACAATCAAACAACAGACGTTTGCCACAATCCAGGTCAAGTTACCTCATTCTGCACAAATAATCCAATCCCACAAATAGAATGTTTCCAAGATTCTGATTGCGGAACTAAAACAACTCTAAGTCAGCAATTTTGTTCATTAAACAAAGTAAACCAATTAGTAAGAACATGGACATGTAATAATCCTGGAGAAGAAATTTCTTACTGCTCTTCAGATATAGAAATAGAAGAAATAAATCAATGTCTTGCATCTGAATTTTGCACAAATGGGCAATGTGTTCCTGTTGAATGTTCATCTCCAGCTGACTGCAATGATTCTAACGATTATACTGCAGATATCTGCAATCTTCCAGGAACACCTCAAAGCTTCTGTGAAAACCCACCTATAGAATGTCTATCTGACTTAGATTGCGATGATTTAGATGTAACAACTCAAGATACATGTCAAAATCCAGGAGAATTAATATCAGAGTGTAGAAATGATCACATCCCAGAATGCTCTGACACAATTGATAACGACAACGATGGATTTATTGATTTCCCAGCAGATATTGGATGTTCTTCTCCAAACGATGATGATGAATCAGATGATCCTGTTCCAGAATGTTCTGACGGAATAGACAATGACAATGATGGAGCAACAGATTACCCTCAAGACTTTTCTTGCTCTTCTCCTAATGACGACGATGAAACAAATCCATTAGCAGAATGCCAGGACTTATTAGACAATGATAATGACAATACAATTGATTTCCCAGAAGATATCGGTTGCTTAGATCCACAAGATAATAATGAAGAATTTCCAGAATGCGTTCAAGATACTGATTGTGATGATCCATCATCAATAGTCTCATGTAATGGAATAAATCTCATCAATACAACAACAACTTATTCATGTCAGCAAGGACAATGTGTTCCAGATCTAGTAATTGATGACCATCAAATTTGCCAATTCGGATGCTCTCAAGATCCTCTGATATGTTTATCCGATCCAGAATGCGTTGACGGAAAAAAGAAGATAATTGATTTCAGAGATACAAACTTCTTATTATCAACAGCAGACATAGATAACCAATGGCCAAATCATTTATTCGCTCATCCAGACTTTATTAAGCTAGACCCAAATGTAAAAATAATAGAGCCAATAAGAAATCTAGAAGAACAACTAGGACCGGCAAGCCTAGA
>CAZWLX010000006.1:1535-12330 GCA_964634845.1 Candidatus Woesearchaeota archaeon
TCAATGTATACTGCAATAGAAATAGAAAATGATGGAATAATTGTATTTAACAATAGAATGCGTGATGGAGGATTTGCAACAATAGTTGATAAAGATGGGAATGCTTATACAGTCTTGCTAATAGATTCTAAAGAATGCCCTGGCGGAGATAACTCTGCTTGCATTTATTCAAGAGACGGAAAATTATTGTTTAGTTATGCAATAGAAAGTCATGGAAAAACACCTTATGCAAATGTTTTATCAAATAAGAAATACACTGGCTTATGTCAGGATTTGACAATAGCACAAGCAAAAGATTTAGATAGACAATACTGCGGATTAGCAGAAACCAAAGTAGAGCTAAAAGCAGGAGATACAATTTACTTTAGAGGAGAAGACAGCAACGAGCCGGCAGGAACTGGATTAGAAGTTTACGAGTATTGTTAACTAGTTGTTATCTTGCCCAGTAAAAACAAAACTCTTGTAATGAAATATATCCTTCTAAGAATAAGATTGTTTATAAACAAAAAACAGACTATCTTAACAAGGAGATAAAATGAGGAACCAACAATATCTTGCGATTCTTTTACTTGGACTAATAATATCTGCATCTTTTGCATCAGCTATAACCGCTACTCTTGGAAATTCAAGAATGATTCTAAGGGCTGAAGAAGGAGAGACAGTTGAGAATTTTTTAAGAGTAATAAATACAAATGATATTCCCGTAGACATAGAGATAACTGCTACAGGAGACTTAGAAAAGGATTTCAAATTAAGAGATGATAAATTCTCCTTAGCTCCCAAAGAAGAAAAAAGAGCTTACTTTACTGTTAAGTCAAAAGATGAAGGTTCTTTTCAAACAAAGTTAAATGTCCTATTCAGACCAGCCGAGGGAAATGCTGTTGGTTTGTTAGCAAATGTAATTTTAATAGTGGGAGAATCTGATTCAGATTTAGACGAAGAAGACTTAAATACAACAATAACAGGAGATGTTGTTCAGTCTGATTCAGAAGATAATGATTCTGGATTCAGCTTTGGACAGAAAAATTCAGGTGCATCAAGCTCTTCGTTTTCATTATCTCCTTCAACAATTTTAATAGGTTCAACAGGATTATTAATAATAGTCTTAATAGTATTATTCATATTTTTACTAAAAAGACCGAAAAAAGAGGCGAGGAGGCCTCGTGAATAAGCATAAACTATTAGTTTTATTCTTTTTTTCTCTAATCTTTGTTGCAGGAATAGCATCAGCTTATGAAGCAGATATAGCTTATATTGTAAAATCAAATTTAAACATAGACCAAAACTTATTAAATGAAATCTCAAGTTTAGGATATGATTATGATACAATTCTTGAATCTCAAGTTTCTTCAACAAATCTATCTCAATACAGAATGTTATTAATTGGAGCATCA
Source organism: Candidatus Woesearchaeota archaeon (assembly GCA_964634845.1). Taxonomy (GTDB): domain Archaea; phylum Nanobdellota; class Nanobdellia; order Pacearchaeales; family GW2011-AR1; genus ARS1309. The sequence continues at coordinate 2,930 of CAZWLX010000006.1, forward strand.
GACTTATCATCTCCTTCAACAATTCCAATTCATCAACATAAAACCCTTGTAATGAATTTAGAAGATTACTTTGAAAAATCAGGAGATAAACAGCTAGGATTGTCCAAGGAAAGAGGATTTACATCATCTCCAAGTCTTTTGAAATTAACTTCTACTCAACATGAAATAACAAAAGACTTTACAGGACAATTTACAGCTTATTCTTCATCTTCTGTTAATTTTGGAACATCATACTTAAAAGGACAAAAGCCATCAGGAATTAAGATTCTAGTCTATACTTCTACAACTAGTGACGCTGTTTTAGCTTTATTACCTTCAGGAAAAACATTATTAAATGGAAAATTAACTCAAAAGGAAATTATTTTCTTCGGAGTTACAGCTTCTCAATACTGGACTTCTAATTCAGAGCAATTATTTGAAAATATTCTTGCATATTTATTAGTTCCAGAAGACAAGGATTTAGATGGATACAAGGAAGATGTAGATTGCAATGATAATAATTCATTAATACATCCTGGAGCAACAGAAATACCCTACGATGGGATTGATCAGGATTGTTCTGGAACAGATTTAACAGATGTTGATGACGATGGTTTTGATGCAGAAATTGTTGGAGGTCTTGATTGCAATGACTTAGATGCTCTAGAAAACCCAGATTCTTCTGATTTGTCCCTTAACTGCATAAATGATGCTCCAATATTAGAAGAAATTCAAGATATTGAGATTAATGAAGGTCAATCAGTTGTTATAGAAGTCCTTGCATCAGACCCAGAATCAGATGACTTAATTTACACAATAAATGATTCAAGATTCTCACAATCAGAAAATGTCTTTACATGGGGAACAGACTTTGAAGATGCAGGGGAATACATTTTCACAGTAACGGTCTCTGATTCTGATTTCAGTGTGGCAACAACTGTTTCTGTTATAGTTTTAGAAGCAAATCGCCCTCCTTTATCAATCACAATTCCTGAAATAGGATGGACAGAAGATTCCTCTTTTGAATTTAATATCTCTCCTTATTTTTCAGACCCTGATTCAGATAACTTAGAATATTCTCTAGTTTCTGTCTCGTCAAATGAAATAGAAATAACAAATGAAGAAAGTATATTCACATTCACGCCAGATCCAGACTTCTTCGGAATAATAACAGCAGTCTTTTCTGCATCAGACGGATTCTCAATAACAGAATCAAATTCAGTTATATTAAATGTAGTAAATGTAAATGATGCTCCTGTCTTTGAGTCAGAGATAAATGACATAACATTTGACGAGGACACAACTTTCTCCTTAAACTTGAATTATCATTTCCCAGATATAGAGTCACCTTTGATTTTCACAATATCTCAAACAAATAATATAACAATAGAAAGATAAAGCAGAATTGCAACAATCATTCCTGCACAAGATTTCTTCGGAGTGAGACAGGTAGAATTTACAGCTTCTGATGGAGAATATAGTCTTATATCAAATACAGTAACAATAACTATCGAAGATGTCAATGACCAGCCACAAATTAATGCAACATGTGAAACAGAAATAGACGAGGATTCTACTCATTCTTGTATAATTGATGCAATAGATGTTGAAGAAACAAATTTAATTTTCTCAATAGATAATTATTCAAATCTTAACTGCGAGTTAGATGAAAATATATTGACATATACTCCTGATGAAAACTATTTTGGTCCTGCCTCTTGTGTTATGGTTGTTCAGGACTCGGAATCTCAGAGTATTTTTGAATTAAATGTAAATGTTCTATCTATTAATGATATCCCCCAAATAACAGACTACTCTCCTGAATCAGGCGTGTTAAGTATATTGTCTGGAGAATCAAAGGAGTTCTTAATTCAAGCAGAGGATATAGAAACGCAACAGCTAATAATCTCCTGGATGCTTGATGGGTCTTTAGTATCTGAAGAAGAAACTTACAGATTCAACGAATCAGAATTAGGAGTTTATCATTTAGAAGCAAAAGCATCTGATTCGCAAGACTATGTAACAAAAACATGGACTATTACCGTCGGAGATACATCTGACTTCACATGTTCAGAGCTTTCAGGAAATATTTGTTCTATAAATCAGTATTGTCCATCAGACCCTATAAACTCTAAGGATTCAAATGTATGCTGTGCAGTTCAATGCCAGGATATCCCCCCTCTATTTTCAGGAATCAAGGATTCTTGAGAATTTCCAGAAGAGTCTTTAGAATTTGAGATAAGAGAACCTGATAACAATGATGAAATATCAGTAAAAGGAGATAACATAAGAGTTGAGTTAAGATTAAGGAATAAATTAAATGAGAAACTTAATTTAGATATTGAAGCATTTCTTTATGACCTAACCTCAGACAAGATAATAGAATCTGTAGATGACGAGATAAAGCTAGATGACGATGGATCTACAACTCTTGTTTTAGATGTGCCTTTAGATAAAGATTTAGCTTCTTTAAGCAACTACGCAATATTTGCAAAAGCAAAAGACTCTGATGTTTGTCAAAACGACTTTGTAAAGATAAACTTTGAAAGACCAGAGAATTATTTGGAAATAGACAGATTTGTTCTTCCAGAGAAAGCTCAATGCGGGGCATTACTATCCTCTTCGATAAAGGTTAGAAATCTTGGATCCTCGTCAGATGATTTTGATTTCACGCTAAGTAACAGCAATCTAGGAATTCAGGAAAGCTTTAAATCTATAGACTTAGATAGTTACGGAAATACAGACGACAGTTGGAAAAAGAGCTTTAATCATGTAGTCCCTGTAGAAATATCTTCAGGAAGCTATGAGGTGAGAGCCTCTATCACTTATGGAAATAAAGTTGAATCAGAGAGAAGAACAGTAGAAATTACCTGTAACGACGAGAAAGCAGAGCAAGGTTCTATAATCAGCTCAGAAGGTGAACAACAAGAGATTGTAATAGCCCAAGTCTTGTCCTCTCCTGAGAGCACAGATTCTATAAAGAAAAGCGCAGAATATTATCAAGTTTCTTCATTTCTGACAATTATAGGATTCATGATATTCTTATCATCTGTTACGATATTTTACTTATTAGTCAGGAAAATAGCATAATGGCCGAGATAAAAATAAGGAAATCAAATTTGTATCTGCTAATAGCCTTAATCTTAATCATTCTCATAGCAGTATTTATCGTTAAAAGTCAGAATACTTCTGGAGCAGATCCTGTAGAAGTTCAGGCTTATAAGACCGCACTATTTGAAAGCATCTATTGCCAGTATAACTGCCCTCTTGAATACATTACATTTAATAATCAGACTCAGATTTTGCCTTCACAACAATGTGTGCAATCCTGCATCTCTAAAATTAATGAAAAAGGCTACGAAAAGACAAAATACTCTGATTCAGATTTATTAAGAGAAGACAATATGGTATTAGAAGTTACTTCGTCAATTGAATTCTGCGGAGATCAATACCCGGTAGATTATACTTCAGAATTATTAAATAACACTTTGTTTGTAGACTGTGTAAAATCTTCTTTAAATGATATAAAATCTAATTATACTTATCTGAATTAATTACCCTCTCCAATTTTGTCTTGGTCTGTATTCCCTTTCTTGAGCTCTTGTATTGCTAGAAAATCTCGGATGCATTTCCAAAGCTTTCTGAACAGAGTCAGCGGGCAGAACCCCTTCTTCAGCCAATATCCGCATAATTTCCGCTTCACAAAAATAGACCTGCCTACCAGACAGTCTCAGTGGTTGTTTTTGTATTGTGATAACTCTATCTTCTAATCCTTCTAAGGCCGCCTCTGATGGGCTGCCACAAAGCATTATTAAGGGTATTCTCTGGACTCCATCTCCAAAATAATAATCAACAAAATCTCTGTAATTAGGCATCCCACTAAAATTGTCTCGCAAGAAAACATAAACTCTATCTTCTTCGTTTCCTCCAGCTTCCCCTAAAAGTTCTTGAAAAGTTCCAATTCCGTCGAGAGACATCCCAAGATTATCTTTGTTCCTGGATAAGGCATAGCCGATGTTTCCTGTTATAACTTGTAAAAATTCGTCTCCATCTAAGCAGTCTTCATAATCAGAATTAAGATGATTGTCAGTTATAATGGCAGAATATCTTCTTCTCTCTGTCATCGATCTTATCAAATAAAATATCGCTTGTTCAGCACTTGCACAGAATTCTCTCATCCTTATTCCAATGTCTATTTGATAAGCCGCAGAATCGATAAGATCTTCTAAATCAGATATATTCAATGGTTCGTCGTCAATCATTAAAATTGGCCATTCATTTCTATCTTTCCCCGTCATAAAAAACTTCAGAAGATTCTGCTTTTAAACTTTCCTAATTCTACTTTTTCTTTTTATATTTGGTTAAGCTTCCGGAAATTGGAGTCATTTCTCTCCAAGCAACTTCAAACATTTGCTCTAGGCTTTGCGCCAGAAAGCTCGTCGATAACCATACACCAACGTCATAATTAGGATGAACTGTCTTATCATCCAAGACCATGAACATCATTTGCTCTGCATCAATAATTGCAAATCTTCCTGTTATTCCTGTACTAAGAGTATTTCTAACTTCAGCTATTTTACTTAGGTCTTTAGCAACCTTTTCATTGTCAATATTAATTGGTGCAGCAATCCTTATAGAGACTCCTCGCTTTTTTGCCTTCTCAAATCCAGGCATTAAAGCTTCTAGTTTTCTGTTTAATCCTTCAGCAGTTGTGACAACTGTAATGGACTTTTCAGCACCTCTAATCATCATATCAAGATGGTTATACATATTTTGTCTTCCTCTTAAACTTCCAGATAAATCAGAAGGCTCAACAAATTTTATACCGTTGTCAAAAATTCCCCCTAATTCCTCCAAAACCTCGTCTCCTTTTAATTGATCTAACCTTTTGCTTCTCTCTTGAGCTTCAACAACAAGATTTCTCTTAACACGTTCAACAACCTCTTCTGGCTTAAGAGCAACGAACTTAATAGGCTTTCCAATCTTCATCACAATAAACCCTTTTTTCTCAAGAGATTCAAGAATGTCGTATGTTCTTGATCTGGGAACATCAGAAATATTACTTAACTCTCCGGCAGTACTTTGTCCTCTGGATAACAATGCAGTCCAGACCTTTGCTTCATACAAATTTAAATCAAATATCTTTCTTAGCCTGCTTAAAAATTCATCTTTTATTATCATTATGTAAATCCTCTTTAGTTAAATTAGAGAGTATTAGTATTTAAATGTTTTTAGGATATACTATTTAAGAATTACGAAAATTTTATCCCAAAACTTTTTTCCTTAATAGTGAAGACAACAGCATCCTTCGGTTTTTTACCGTCGATAAATTCAAGCTTTTTAGAGTTTGTTCTTTCCTCTATGAATTTTTTGTTCTCATTCAGTAGAGAAATACCCTCTCCCTCTCCGAATATAGTCAAGTCTATTAAGTCTCCTTTTTTAAGTCCAGCTCTCTTTCTTTCACTTTGAATATGCCTTGAAATCTCTCTGGCAAATCCCTCGCTTTCTAATTCTCTTGTCATTTTTGTATCTAATTTAACTTCAGTTTCATTACCTTCACTTTTTTTCAGAAAAACAGATTTAACATTCAATTGATTAGCAATTATGCCTTGAATTTCCCTGCTTAAATTCACTTGGCAACTAATTTCTGCTTTAGCAAGAGGCCATCTTAATCCTATCTGAAATTTATCTCTTTCACGCAAACCTTTTTCTATAATTTGCATAGCATTCTCAAATTCTTTTTCAAGTTTCTCATTTATCTTTTTTTCATCTGCTTTTGGCCATGAAGTCAAATGCACACTTTCTTCTCTCACAATTTTCTTTTGTCTCAATTCCTGCCATATATTTTCAGTCGTAAACGGTATTATAGGAGCACACAATTTTAATATTTCAGAATAAACATAATTCAAAACAAAATAAGCTTCTTTATCATTGTAAGATAGTCTATCTCTGATAAATTGAATATATCCTCTGCTTAAATCATTAAGCCAGAATTCTTGTAATTCCTTGGCAAAAATATGCGGATGAAGTTCTTCTAATTCTTTAGTTGTTTTTTTAATTAATGAATTAAGTTTGCTAATTATCCACTTATCTTCAGCTTTTGAGATTCTAATATTCTCAGATTTATCAAGAAGTCTTCTAATGTTTTGTAAGATATTTATATTATTCTTCGGCTCTTTTAGAACATTAAAACCAAATCTCAATTCCTGAGATGGATTTTGCAGACAATAAATCAATCTTATAGGGTCTGCTCCAATTTTATTAACAGCGTCATCAAACCATATTGCATTCCCCTTGCTTTTATGCATTTCTTCTCCTTTTTCATCTTTCAGTGTTTCATATCCAAACATTTCTTTAAATGGAGCTTTTCCCGTCAATGCAACAGAGGCCCACATCAAAGCATTAAACCATCCTCTATACTGTCCAGGCATATTTTCAGAGATAAAGTCTGCTGGGAACCATTGCTTCCAATATTTTTTATTATTTAAGTAGTTTAAAGTAGAGAATGGCACAATTCCTGCATCAAGCCACGCATCTCCAACATCTTTTATCCTTTCAACGTCTTTTCCGCATTTTCCGCATTTAATTTTGATTTCATCTATCCAAGGCCTGTGTATCTCTGGAAGTTTCTCTACATCTTTTTTATTTAGAGCTTTTTTCTTTAATTCCTCTAAACTTCCAATAACTTCAATCTCTCCGCAGCCACATTCCCAGATAGGTAATGGCAGCCCCCAATATCTTTTTCTAGAAATCAGCCAATCTCCCATATTCTTGAACCACTCTTCTTGCCTCTTCTTGCCATATTCAGGATACCAATTAATCTTCTTGTTTTCGCTAATTAATTTATTTCTTATTTCTTTAGATTTAATATACCATTCATTAACAAGTCTAAAAACAAGCTCTTCGCCGCATCTCCAACAATGAGGATATCTATGTCTTATTTTAGTAGTTTTGTAAACAAATCTTCTCTGTCGTAAATCTTCCAGAACTAGTTTATTAACTTCAGAATATTTTTTCCCGCTAAATTCCTCATATCCTTCAGAATAAATTCCTGCGTCGTTTAATGGAGATATCGCAGGCAATTTTTCTTTTTTTCCTAAATCAAAATCTTCTGTTCCACATCCAGGAGCTACATGGACAATTCCAGTTCCTTCTTCTCCAGAAGCCAAATCCCAGAGAACAACCTTATGTGGAGACTCTTTTTGAACTTCTAAATTTTGATAAGGCATTAAATATTCCTTACCTTTTAATTTCTTTCCAATTATCTTCTCTAATATCTTATATTTCCCCTGAATTTCTTCTAATCTATCTTCAGCAATCCAGTAAAAAACTTCTTCATTTTCAATTTTCACATAGTCTATATTTGGATTAACAGCAATAGCCACATTAGCCGGAACTGTCCAGGGAGTTGTAGTAAATATTAAGAAATATTCATCTGGATTGTCCTTCAAGGGAAATTGCATAAATAACCCTGTATGCTCAACTTCTTTATATCCTTCAGTAACTATGTCATGTTTTGAACTGGCTGTTCCGCATCTCCAGCACCATGGAACTGCATCCTTCCCCTTGTAAAGCCAACCTTTTTCAGAATACTTTTTCAACAAATGCCAATTATGTAAATTATTATCATCAGTCATAGTGTAATAAGACTTATCCCAATCCATCCATTGTCCTAGTTTTATTGATTGGTCCCTTTGAATCTTTGAAAACTTTTCAACTCTTTTTCTGCACGCCTTAACAAAATTCAAAATTCCAAATCTCTCGATATCTTCTTTATTTTTTAGTCCTAAATCTTTTTCCTCTTCTCTCTCAACCCATAATCCTTGACAATCAAAACCGTTCTGGTATCTTTGGTCAAAACCCTGCATTGCTTTGAATCTCTGGAATAAATCTTTATAAGTTCTTCCCCAGGCATGATGGACTCCCATTGGATTATTAGCAGTTATCGGTCCATCAATAAAACTCCATTTTCTCTTGCCTTTATTTTTCTTCCTAAGTTTGTCAAATATTTTATTCTTCTCCCAAAATTCTAAAATTTCTTGTTCTATCTCATTAGGATTATACATTTAATTCTCCAGCAATTAAGTAATTTTTTTGACTTTTATATCTTGTCATTTTCTTCATTGTTCTTAAAAATGCAAGGTTAAAGAATTTCCTGTTCTTTATATCTTGTCATTTCCATTTATCTCAACTAACTTTGTGTATGCTCTCAAATATTTAACAACATCATAATTACCTCTAGAAATATCTTCAGCCATACTGGTTAATATGTTCCTCGCAGCTTCTCCTCCCTTAATCCATAGTAAATCTCTTAATTCATAAAGAGCTAGTTCTTCTCTCGTAGGACCGAATATCCTACTCTTTTCCCCTCTTGGCGAAACAGGTTCTATTTCAATCCTTGGAGAACTTTCAGTTAAAGTCATAAGAAATTCCTCGCAAGCTAAATTATGGGCTTGCGTATCAAATAATAATTATAATGCCAGCTACAGCTTTAGAAATCCTATCAATTCTATTTATCTTAGCTATAACCATAAAAAACCTAAAGATAAACATTATTTAAATCTTCCTTCTCACACAAAGACTTTTAAATCTTCCAAGTAAAAGAAAATATGGCAAATACATTAATCTGGAGAAGAGAAAACTCTCAATTAGCTCTTTTAATTCCTGAAGAAAGACAGAAGTTTAGATATGTTCCTTCAACAGGTCGGGTGAGAGAGCTTTCAGTCCCAAGAAAAAAAGTTTTTCCAGCATTATTAAAAGATATTAGTGGATTCTATCAAGGAGAGAGAATAACAGGTCCGAATAATGAAATAAAATTAGTAACCATTCAGTTTATAATACCCCCATTAGAAAGAAAGGAGACTGTAACTAATCCGATGGAATTAAGTTATTTTTTCCCAAGGTCTTTAAGAAGTCATCCTGTTTTGTGCAATTTTGCAGACGATTTTACAAGACTAGGCAGAAGAGTGTCTGTTAGTTTTTACTCAGGGGAATCTTACGGGTTTCCCGTCTTTCTCTAACAAATTCAACTCTTAACCAAACTCACAAGTGCAACAATACAAATAAAGAACATTGTTAAACTTTCAATTATAAAACCATAAATCCAAAATCCAATCCCTCCTAAAATGCCTGCAATTACTAATATCCTAAACCATCTCCTGCCTTGTTTTAACTCTTCTTTTGCCATCCACGATATCAAAAATCCAACAGGAATTGCAAGAAGCAATAGAAAAAGGTTAATCAACACTTTCTTCTCCCTCGTTTTTATTCTCTTCTTCACTTGAAAACAATTTTTCAACATCTGTTTTTTTGAGTTTTATAAAGTTATCACAAACTCTCTTCAAATGGTAGGAAAACTTATTCTCAAATCCAATATTTTCAACTTTTTTCCCAACATCTTTTACTTCATTTACAGCAGGAAA
>CAZWLX010000007.1:0-3501 GCA_964634845.1 Candidatus Woesearchaeota archaeon
TGTAACTGTTTCCTTGTCTCCTTCATCTAAGTCAGACCTTATAACATGGAATAATTCAACTCCTAAAGATGAGCTAAATAGGTTTACCTTTACTTGGTCTTGGTCTTCATCTCCAATGTTGTAAACATCTGTTGTTAATATTACTGTGTCTCCACAAGTTGCATCTGTAGGTCTTAGCCTTATATTGTCAAATGCTATGAACTTTCCTTCATCATCTTCTCTTTCTACATCTATTGTGTTGAAGAACTCATTGTCTAAATCGTTTGCTGTATCTGTGCAGACTGTGTCTTCTCCTGCATCATCGCTGTAAGCTTTTACAGTTAACCTATATGAACCGTCAGCAAAGTCTGCTGGCACTTTAAACTTAAATTCAACTGTTTCTTTGTCGCCATCTCTTATTTTTCCTACATCTCTCTCTTCTTCATCAGCATCTTCAAATTCCATGTCGTCAATAACATTTGTTCCATCTGAGTCAAATAATCCTATCTCAACAAATACATCGTTAATATCGTCTGCTCCTATATTCTTAACTTCTACTTCTACTGTTACTTCATCTAAAATCTTCCAATCTTCGTCTCCACCTTCTCCATTGTTACTTATATCTACCTTTCTAATGTCTAGGTTTCCTGCCTTTCCTTGACTACAGAATCCTTGCAAGAAGGTTATTGTTTTTGTTGCGTTTACTGCAGCTCCTGTAGAATCTGTTCCTAAAGCTGTTAAGGTTGTTGTGTGTTCTCCGAATACAAATACTCCTGTAAAGTCTGAAGCAGTTACAGTTAATGTTGATGCACTGTCTGTTCCAAGTGTAAATGGTGTTGCTCCTTTATCAGAACTTACTGAAAAACTAGCTGTAGCAGAATCTGCAACCAAAGGATTTGGACTGATTGAAATAGAACTGATTGTTACTGTATTTGTTGTGTCTGTGTTTCTTAATACAATAGTGCTTTGATTTTTATTGATTGTGATATCTGTAGGATTGCTTAGTGTTAATGCTGCAGATGCAAAGCTAACTGATAAAACTATTAATATTAATGCGGTGAAAACGGTTAATAAATTCTTTGTAAATTTCATTTTCTGTTGTAACTTTTGAATTACACTAGTATTTAAACTTTTCGCTTCGTGATTTTTTATCGAGGCTAATGGTGTCAAAATTGGTTGAACAGAAAGTTTAAATAAATATGTGTTATGAGATAACTGTAATAATAAAACAAAATGCCTATAAAATCAAGAGAGAATTTAATCGGCGCATGGGCCTTTTTGATAGGCATTATTTTAGCTGTTGTAATAGGTCTGTTTGCTACTTTTATTGGTAAAGGCAATATCAGCCCTGCGTTACTTTCTTTACTAGCTGTATTAGGACTAGTAGTTGGATATTTTGTTTCAGAGAAAGATGTCCAGACTTTTTTAATTGCTGCTGTTTCATTAGTTGTTGTTAGTTTTGCAGGTATTCAGGGGCTTGTCTTAAGTGCTGCATTAGGTAAATTTAGCCTGAATGATTTGATAACAACTATTTTAGGGACATTGTTATTTTTGTTTATCCCTGCTACTATTGTTGTAGCTCTAAAGACAGTTTTCAGTATTGCGAAGAGTTAAGGTTTCTGGGTTTCTTATATAATAATAGGACAAAGAATCTTTAAAGAGAAAGGGGCTGTGAGATTCTTCTAAGGTTTTTATAATTCAGTATAATAAATTATTCAGCGGCTTAAGAAATCAGCTTTTTCTTTCTTATCTTGGTTTACCATTGCTTTTTGAATTTCAGCAAATTGAGGAGTAGCTATAATTGTGTTTTCTCCGAAGCCTGCTATGCTCCCTTCTAGAGCATCAACTGTTTTCTTTATCTTTGAGACAGCACGCTTTAGTTCTATTAAATCCTTAGACTTTAATGGTTTAATATCAATAACTGCGATTGTATATCCATCTCTTAGTGAATTTAGAATTTCGTTTATATCATCAAATTGTCTTAGAGTGAATGGTTTTACTACTACTTTGTTTTCCTCTGGAGAATTAGAATCCAAGTCAATTTCTACGTAATCGTCGTCCTCTTGTTTTCCAACAAACCTTCTTAAACTAAAAGCCATGTTAAACTTTAAGCGGATTAGTATTTAAAGATTATTGTCATAATCTTTGACCATCACTCTTTGCAGAGTATCAAGTTTAAAGATGATTTTCATAATCTTTGACCATCACTCTTTGCAATTAATCATCATCTTTTGAATTTTTTCTCTTGGAATTATCCGGAAGATTCTTAGTTATGTATTCTCTTAATTCTGAAATTTTACTTTCTAACAAAGCTTCTTGTTTCTCTATAGAAGAAACTCTTGACTCAAGGACCTTTTGTTTTTCTTCTAACTCTTTTACTAACTTAATCTTTGGAGTTTTTATCATTATCCCAGAAGATATTTTGTAAGATTCTTCTTCTTTTGAATTCTTCAGCTCGTTAAGGGCATTTGAAATTTCATTAAGTTCGAACTGTATTGTTTGTTTCTGTTGTAGAAACATCTGAAGATTTTGCTCAATAGACTGAAGTTCTTGAATTTTTTTAGAGATTTCTTCTGTCATTAAAATTAGACTGCCTTTAATTTAACTATCTGATTTCTTGGCTTGTAAAATATCTTGCTTCCGCAATGAGGACATACAAATCTCTTCTCAAGTACTTTTGAAGAAATTGATTTCTCACATTTGAAACATTTATATTGTGCCATTTTTATCTTTATATCTTTAAGGTTTTAAATTTATTTATTTCGCTTCTTCTAATGAATATGCTGGTCCTGCAAAGATTTTTCCTGTTTTTAGACACTTCCAAATTCCAGAGGCAATTCTTTTTGCTCTTGCTTTTTCATAAAAAGGAGATTGCTGTCTTGCTCTTTGAACTTCTTCGATTTTGTTAAAGCTTTTTCTTGCTCTTGTTCCGTATCCTGCGCCAAATTTTCCTGCTGCCTTTATTTTCTTTCTTTTTGATCCCATTGTAGTATTGATAAAGAGGGGTTTTTAAATTATTCTATAGATAAAAATTCTGCATCGTTGGTTTTAGTGTCATAAATTGCAATTGAGGGTTTGTTATCTGAATTTCTAGACCATAATCCTCCTGGATTTAATAATAATGTTTCTCTTATCTTTTCTTTTTTAGGAGTATGATCGTGCCCATAAAATACTGCATCAAAATCATTTGTTGAAGCTAAACCCTTAGCTATATCTGGGTAATGATTTACAGCTATCTTTCTGCCTTCAAATTCTAGTTTTGCTGTGTCTCCATGAAAGTTAACTCCTAGTTTTTTAGCCCTGATTGGAGTGTTAAATCTATCGTCGATATTCCCAAATATGCAATGAGTGTTTTCTCCAAATTTAGCTATCTCGTCTATCATAAATGGGGCACATAAATCTCCACAGTGAATTAAAGCCGAACACCCCTTTTGCTTTAGAATAATAATTGCCTTTTTTGTGTTCTCAATTCTGTCATGGCTGTCTGAGATTATCCCGATTTTCATGTTATAACATGGGGAT
>CAZWLX010000007.1:3601-11200 GCA_964634845.1 Candidatus Woesearchaeota archaeon
ATAACCAGGTTAGACCATATCCCCTTAACAAATGAGGAGAAATAATAGTATTTAAGCTTTAAGTTCAGAATTACTTCTTTTCTTCTGGTTTCTTTCCTTCGCTGACAGGTTCTTTAGCTTCTCCTTCAGAAGGAGCAGCTTCTTTAACCTTTGCAGTTCCTTCAGCAGCTGCAGCTTCCTTAGCAGCTTCTGCAGCAGCTGCAGCTTCTTCTTCAGCCTTTTTCTGAGCAGCTTGTTTAGCCAAGATTTGACTGAAATCTGATTCTAACCTTTTCTTTTTTTCTGGAGTTGGAGTTGTTCTTTCTTCTTTTATTATTGTATCATAAGAGCCTTTTTCAATTTCTCTCTCAACTTCTTTAGCTTCCTTGCTATCAATCATCACCCCTAAAGAAACGCAAGTTCCAACAATCATTCTTAGAGCAGATTTGGTGTTTTTTGATAATAAGTCAGGAGACTTTGTCTTTGCTATGGCTATTAATTCTTCTATTGAGATATTTCCCACTTTTGTTTTTAATGCTTCTCCAGAACCTTTTTCTATTTTCAATTGCTTTTTTATTAATTCTGCTACAGGCGGAGAGAAAACCTGAATCTCGTATGATTTTGTTTTTGGATTAACATCTAATTCTACTGGGACTTTTGTACCTGTAAAGGATTTTGTCGCTTCATTGACATCAGAGATTACTTTTCCAAGATTAATTCCCATTGGTCCAAGTTGCTGGGCTACTGCAGGACCAGGTGCCATTTTTCCTCCTTCAACAATTAATTTTACTCTCATAATTCCTCCAATATTCTTTCTTCTTCTGATTTAGATTCGTCCTTTCTTGAAGATCTTTTGGTCTGATGACTTGTGTCCTCATCTTCTGACTCTTCCTCATCTTTTTCACGCCTTATAACCTTTACTGTATCCATTTTCACTGTTACAGGAATTGGTACAGAAGATCCAAGAAGAGATACAACTACTTCTCCTTTTGGCAAATCCACACGAGCGACTCTTGCCTTTTCCCCTTTAAATGTTTGCCCGATTATCTCAACTATATCTCCAACCTCTATGTTAAAGTCCTCTACTTTTGGTTCCAGCATATTCTGTATCTCTGAATAAGAAACTGTTTTTCCTATGATTCCTTTTACATATGGAAGATTAAAAGCTGCTTCTTCTGCTGTTTCTCTATCGACAGCTTCTAGAATTATGTATCCTTTTAATCCATGTGGGCGAACAATTGTTGAAACAGCTAATTGCTTTTTTTGAGCTCTTTCGCTAATCATTTCCACTGCTCTTTCTTCCTTGTTTGTTGTGACTTTTATTATAAAGATTGACATTATTCAGCTCCGACTACTTCCCAATATCAAAGAAGTAGATGAAAATATTTGGTTTAATGGGTTTTTAAATATTTCCTAGAGGAAGGCTTTGTTTAATGCACAAGGATTCATGTATCAAGATTTTGGATTGACCACGCTTTTGTATATTTTTTGGACACTTCTTCTAAAATGATTAAAATCAAATTCTTGGGGAAATCCTTCTATTTCATAAGTATAAATTCTTCGTCTTGAAAATCTTAATTTTCTTTCATCAACTCTTCGCAGAATTACTTCTCTTCGGCTGTCTCTTGCAGGATACAAAGAATCATCTTGATTATTTGGTTCTAAGATTAAACCTTCTGTTCTTTTTGACAAATCCATCTCTCCTTTTAAAGAGAGATAATACACCTGAACATTCCATTGAAGATACTTATTTATTGCGTCTAAAACAAACCCTATATATCTTTGATCATGGCATCTATTTGCCTTAGATGTCCTTACCTCTTTTATCCGGAAAGTGTTGGGCATTAGATAATATCTCAGAGGGCTTAATAAAAATATTTCTTTTGGAAAATATACTTTATCAGTCTAATTTGTTAAGATATTCCTTAATTCTCTCAATTGTCTGGGGAATTAAGAAAGACTCTATTTTTGTTTCAAAGATTTCAGAAAGAGGAGCAAATTCAGACATGCGATATTTATTTTCTTTTTTATCTATGAACATTGTATCACGCAGGCGTTTTAGCTGTCTTCTAATATTTGATTCTGCTAAACCGGTAGAATCCTTTCTAATTCCTTGTATTCTGTCACGAATTTCAAATGAAGAAAGCCATTCTTGCTTTTTTCTTGATTCTTCTAAGACAAGAAGCAAATCAACCATTATATCTCTTGAATCTCCTGGCTGAAGCAAACCTAAAGATAAACAGACTTTTCTTACTAATTCTCTTTTATCTGTATCATATGGCTTCTCATATTTTCTTAGAGTTATCTCTCCTAAAGGTATATCTCTTGGCATGATTATTAGACAATAGAGAGAGTTATAAAGATTGCCTTGCAATCTTTGACCATCACTTCTTACAAAGTATCAAGTATAAAGATTGCTCTGGAAAATTGTTAAAGATAGCGAATTATACTTAATATTATAAATGGAGATAATTAGAAAGATTAATGGAATTTGTGACTTTTATTGGAGAGGATAAGGAAAGTTGGGGGCAGATTAAGGGAATTATTAATCATATTGATTCTGATAAGATATTCATTATTAAAAATAATAAAACAGAAGGGTTTCCAATTAATCCTAAGATGGAGATAATTAATATTGATTCTGATAAAGACTTGCTTCATGTGAAAGAAGATATTGTAAAAATCTTAAGAGGAAAATTATCTAAGGATTTTGAAGTTGCATTGTCTCTTGCTTCTGGAAATGGGAAAGAGCATATGGCTTTGATTTCTGCATTGCTTTCAATTCCTGTTGGAATTAGGCTTGTTGTATTTACTAAGAAGGGAATTGAGTGGATTAACTAGGATTTAAAATATCTCTCTCTTATTTGATGAATATCCATCCCTAAATTCTCTGGAATTGTATGTGTTCCCCTATAAGACTCGTCAGCAGTCATTCTTAAAATTTCAGAAGCACAATATTCTGGGGAAACAACTATTCTTGCTTTAAATTCCTCTAATAATTCTGGCTTAACCACTCTTCTCTCTAAAATCCTTAGAACTCTTTCTGCCATAGGAGTTCTGACATAGGTTGGCTCTAATAACTTCACCCCTAATTTTTGTTCAATAACCTGTGCATCGTAGCTTAAAGATCCTACTGCTCCCCTTAATCCGGATTTTGAAGCAGAATAAGCTAACTGGTCATGATTTCCATCTGCAACAATTGAACCGACGAATGCTATTTGCCCTCCAGGAGATATTAATCTCTCAAGGATTAGTCCTCTTGTTAATTTTAGAGGGCCTGTTAAATTTGCAGCCATCACATTATCGATAACTTCTGGCGTGTGTTTTTGCAATCCTCCAGATAATTCAACACCGTGTGCGAAGATTAAATGATCTATTTGATTAAATTTTCTTACTTCTGTTGTTGCGTGAAGTCCATTTTGTGCTGTGTGCAAAGCATCCTTAAAAAGAGCCATTGGGTCATCTGCAGTAAAATCTATCTGAAAGATATCCCTTGCTCCTGTTTGTTGCATTAATGCTCGAGCATCTTCCCCATGACTATTAAATGTGAAATAAACTTCTGCTCCTGCTTGTCTGGCTTGTCTAACAAGTTCAGAACCAATCGCTCCTGTTCCACCTGTAATAAGAACTGTTTTTCCATTGTAAGGATATCTCAAGTCAGACATGGAAAACAAATAGAAAAAAGCTTAATAAAGATTATTGTGCTACACAAATAACAAAACCCATTTAATCATCATTGCGGCTACTAAAGCTAGGATAAGCCATGTTGAAATTGCGAAGGCTTTTTTTCCTATTTTCTCACTTCTTGTCAAAGCCCATGCAGTTAGATAAAAGAATCTTCCTCCATCAAAAATTCCGACAGGAAGCATATTAACTAATGCTACTGAAATTAAGACAACTACTGCCCACCATAATAAATAATAAATGAACCAACCAAATGCTCCTAACTGCGACTGGTAAAAAACAAACGGGTCTTTTACTTTTGAAGTTAGACCATAAACAAAGCTAGATATTCCAGGTCTTAATTGAGGTTCTCTTATTCCTATTCCTAAAAATGCCTTTCCTTCTCTTTCATCCAATGTAACTGTATAAGATCTTTCTTCTATTTCGTTTGTTCTAACTGATTCTCGATAAATAGTCTTTATTTCTACTGTTTCCCCTGGAGTTTGTTGAGATAAAGCATTCCTAAGGTCTTCAAAAGAAATTGTTTTTTGTCCATTTATCTCAGATATTGCTCCCTCTAATCTTGCATTAAATGCAGGAGAGTTTTCAATAGCTTCTATTAGGGGGATATTATTTTCTGCCGCTGCTTTTAGAGAATTTGTGTTTGCGTAAAATACTGATTTATTAATGACTATTGTAGCTAAAACAGATTCATTTATTGCGTTTGGAATTTCGCTAATTGAGGATATTGAAATTCCGTTAATTGATTCTATAGAATCAATAGGTGCAATTGAGGAAGCATATGCGTTGAAATTAACACCTGCAGGAGTGAATGCAGAAGCAAAGAATCCCCAAAGAATTAGAGCGAAAATTATTGTGAAAATAACATTTGCAAATGTCCCTGCTGCTAAAACAGATAATTGGGAGAATTTAGATGCTTTTGCCATATCTTTTTCATCTTGCTCTACAAATGCTGCTAGAAATGGACCGAGGAAACCAAATCCTGTTGAGTGAATTTTTATTTTATTTAATCTGGCAAAAATTCCGTGGGCGAATTCGTGGGGAATTGCAATTAAAGCTATAACAATTATCCAATAGGTAAAGTTAAATGAAGGCAGAAAATCTATCTGGAAAATATCTGGCAGATAAGGGACAAGAGGGATTAAGACGGGAACTTTTATCTCTCTGGCAACTGTCGGGGATTTTAGATAAATCCAACTTATCCAAAAAATTAAATAAACCATTAATCCCATTAATATATATCCAGAAGTTATCACGAGATATTGGAGAGGCTTTAGAATCTTTCTGAATCTATTTGTAAATATTTCAATAAAATTGATTCCTACTCTTGTCCTATATAGATAAAGCAGACCTTCTCTTTTTAGATTCTTTTTATGGGTATAAAGAAAAATGATTACTCCCAGAGTAAATACTACGAGAAAAGTTAGATCATATACTATAAATGCACTTACCATCTTTTTTATTTCTTCCTAATTGTTCTAAACGCTTTGCTTCCGCACTTTCTACACCTTATTTTTCCCTGCAATATTCTTATCGCCTGGGTTCTGGTTTTGTGAGAGCAATTCTTACAAACAAATACATTTGCAAAAAGTCTTGCCTGCGCTATTGGTATCTTTGTTCCCATTTACAAAATCCTCATTATTGCTTTTTTTCCTTCAACTTCCCAATACTCAACATGTGCTTCAATCTTAACTTCTGATTTATCCACATCTACTGCAAAAGGAACATCTATTGTTTCATAACTTTCTAAATCCATGATTGAAGCTGAATCGTCTGAAAAAGACAAAACCTGCCCTTTTCTCTTCTCGATAAGAGGAACTTCAAATCTTTCATGACCTGGTACTGCGAGTATTCTCTTTTTACCACTGATTATTTCTATGGCTTCAATTCTGCATTTAGCAGCCCCGTGCTTTCCAGTTTTAGAAATGTCGTTTGATTTGACTGTTGCTGCCTCTCCATTAATTAGTATATTTGTGCCTGATCTTGCTTGTGATGCGTCAATAACTTTTAAAACCATACCTTGATTTTGTAAGAAACCTTTATAAAACTTACTAAGTAACCTTCTGAATGAATAAAAAAGAAAATGGCGAGAGGAACAAGGAGGAAACTGTCAAAAGAAATGATTTTATTGAATTAAAATATACCGGATATATCCAAGGAAAGGTTTTTGATTCTAATATTGAAGAGGATTTGAAGACAATATCTGAAAAAGCTAAGGCCGAGGAAACTATAATTGTTGTTGGGCAAGGAATGATAGTTCCTGGTTTTGATAAAGACCTGGAAGGCAAGGAAATTGATAAAGAGTATAATGTAAAAATAAAGGCGGATGAGGGTTTTGGTCCTAGGAGAAGAGAACTGATAAGAACAATCCCATTAGCTTCTTTTACAGAAAAGCAAGTTAATCCTAAGCCAGGGATGATATTGGCTCTTGACAATTCATTAGTTAAAATTCTTACTGTGAGCGGGGCAAGAGTTATTACTGATTTTAATAATCCGTTAGCTGGGAAAGACTTAGAGTATAAATATAAAATTGTTAGAAAGATTGAGGACGATAATCCCAAAGCAAAGACGCTTTTTGCAGTTTTTTTTAGATTTATCCCTGAATTTGAGGTAAAAGATAAGATAATTGTTAGAGGACCTAAACCCTTAGAATTTGCAGTTAATATTTACAAAGACAAATTCAAAGAGCTGATTGGTAAGGATTTGGAATTTCAATTGAAAGAAGAGAAAGAAAATGATAAGAAAGACCCCAAGGAAAATAAATCTTCAAAGAATTGAGATAGAGATTGTTTACAACAATCCTTATAAATCTCTTTTTTGTTCATATTATCAGAAGGAAAATGGCAAATATATTTATTGAAAAAGAGGGTCCAAGTACTGGAATTGACCAAGAACTAGAAAGTTTATTGCAAAAACAAAGTGCAAGAGTTAAGGTAATTGGATGTGGCGGAGGAGGTGGAAATTGTGTCTCAAGAATGAAAGAAATTGGCATTAAAGGTTGTGAGATAATGGCAATTAATACAGATGCCCAAGACCTATTATATACTAATGTTGATTCTAAAATTCTGATTGGAAGAGAATTGACTCATGGACTTGGAGCTGGGAGTAATCCTAAGATAGGAGAGCAGGCGGCAAAAGAATCTGAACAGGAAATAAAGAAGAAATTAGCAGAAACAGACTTGGCGTTTATTACTTGCGGTTTAGGAGGAGGAACAGGAACAGGCAGTGCGCCGGTTGTTGCAGAAATTGCTAAGAAATCAGGAGCATTAACTATCGGAGTTGTTACACTTCCCTTCACGGTTGAGGGGCAGAAAAGAATTGAGAACGCGCAATACGGTTTAGAGAGATTAGCTTCTATTACAGATACACTAATTGTTATCCCAAATGATAAACTATTGGAGATTGCTCCCGAACTGCCAATACATACTGCATTTAAAGTGGCTGATGAGATTTTGACAAATGCTGTTAAAGGAATTACAGAATTGATAACAAAGGCTGGACTTGTTAATCTTGATTTTGCAGATGTTAAAGCAGTCATGTCTAATGGGGGAGTTTCTTTAATAGGGATTGGGGAGAGTGATAGTCAAGACAGAGCAAAAGAAGCTATTGAAAAGGCACTTAACAATCCGTTGTTAGATGTTGATATAAATGATGCTACTGGAGCATTGGTCAATATAATCGGAGGAAATGATATGTCTTTAGACGAATATAAGGAGATAATGGAAATCGTTGGAAAGAAGATTAGTCCTGAAGCTAAGTTGATTTCAGGAGCTCAAATATCTCCAGATATGGAGAACACAATTAAAGTTTTGATAATTATTACAGGAGTGAAGAGCAATCAAATTTTAGGAAGTTCTTCAGATTTAAGGAAATCTGAACAAGATCAGTTAGAAGAAGAACTTGGGATAAACTTCTTAGAAGAATAAGTTTAAAAAC
>CAZWLX010000008.1:0-11180 GCA_964634845.1 Candidatus Woesearchaeota archaeon
CAGGACAAGAGGATTTTCTAGAGTTGAAAAGTATGGAAGAACAATATTCTTTATTAGCCAGATACCTTAAGAAAATTCCTAAAGATATAACTATGTTTATGTGTCCTGGGCAGCACGACGCTACTAGGGTTGCGGAGCCTCAACCTATTATAGGAAGAAAATATGCATCCGGACTTTATGATTTAGAGAATTTGATATTAGTTACCAATCCTTCTTTGATTAAGCTTCTTGAGAAAGATAAGGAGTTTAAAGTTTTGATGTACCATGGAGCCAGCGCACACAGTTTTGTTAGTTCTATTCAAGAATTAAGAAATATTGATGCTTATAAATGCCCTGCGAAGATTATGAGGCATATGTTAAAGAGAAGGCATCTTGCTCCTACGCATAGCGATGTCGTTTACATTCCTAATGCGGATAAAGACCCATTAGTTATAAGAGAGGTGCCAGATGTTTTGTGTACTGGCGAGGTTCACCATTTAGATATAGATAGTTATAATGGAACTTTAATAATCACTGGGAGTTGCTGGCAGTCGACAACTGATTTCGAAGAGAAAGTAGGGCATGTTCCTGATCCTTGCAAGGTTCCTGTTTTGAATTTAAAGACCAGAGAAATAAAAATTTTTGATTTCACCGGGAGCGAAGATGGAGATTAATTCTTATTTTTTGGAGATAGAGAAAGGAGTTAAGAAAGCTTATGAAATTGCCGGAAGAGCCAGAGCCAAAGGTCTGGATCCAGAAAATAAGGTTGAAACCCCTATTGCAACAAGTCTTGCCGAGAAGACAATCGGGCTTATATCTATTATTTATCCGCAGCTGGACGATAAGAAAATTGTTAATCGAATCTTGGAATTAGAAGAGCTATATGGACAGCTAGATGCTACTGTTTCTTTTAAGATTGCGGAAGAAATTGCCCGGGAAAAATTTTGCAAATTTAAGGATTTATTGCAGGCTATTGATGCAGGAATCAGAGTGGGGTTTGCTTATTTTACATTAGGGGTTGTTTCTAGTCCTTTGGAAGGATACACTGGAATTAAATTAGAGAAGACAAGAGACGGGAAAGATTATATTAAGGCTTATTTTTCAGGACCAATAAGAAGTGCAGGGACTACTGCGAGCTGTATCGCTCTAATGCTAATTGATTACTTAAGAGAGACTTTTGGTTTTGCTAGATATGATCCTACTGAAGAAGAAGTTAAAAGATATGTAACTGAAAATTATGATTATCATGAGAGAGTTACTAATTTACAGTATTTGCCTACTGAAGGAGAGATAATTGATTTAGCGAAGAATCTTCCGATTCAGATTGCCGGGGAGCCGACTGAACAAAGAGAAGTTAGTAATTATAAGGATCTAAAGAGAATTGAAACTAACCTTATTAGAGGAGGAATGTGCTTGATATTTTCAGAGGGGTTGGCTCAAAAAGCTCAGAAAGGTTGGAGATTGCTTAACGGAGTAAAAGAAAACGGATTGAAATGTACTGGCTGGGATTTTTTAGGAGATTATTTAGAGAAGCATAAGAAGAAAGCTGTTTCTAAAGGAGACCAAAAACCAACATATATTAAGGATTTGGTTGCGGGGAGACCTGTTTTAAGTCACCCAAGCAGGAGCGGAGGATTTAGATTTAGATATGGAAGAAGCAGAACTGGAGGATTTTCAGCTACTTCTATTCATCCTGCTACAATGGCTATTTCTAATTCTTTTCTCTCGTCTGGAACGCAGTTAAAAGTCGAGAAACCTACTAAAGGGTGCGCCATAAGCGTTTGTGACAGCATAGATGGACCAATAGTTAAATTAAAGAATGGAAGTGTGAGAAAAATAAGCGATCCTAAAGAGGCTTTCGATATTTATAAAGATGTAGACGAGATTATTTATTTAGGGGATATTTTGTTTCCTCTTGGTGATGTGATTAATAGAAATTATAATTTAATAAGGCCAGGATATGTTGAGGAATGGTGGGCTCTTCAGCTTGAAAAATTGAGCAGAAAGAAGCTTTCTGATTTGGATATTGACATGTTTAATGTTGGTTTTGATAGTGCTTCAGAACTTTCTAGAAAATATGGAGTTCCTTTACATCCTAATTCTATTTATTATTGGAGAGAGATAAGCAGGGAAGATTTTTTTGCTTTTTTAGACTGGTTTGTTAGAGGAGAAGTTAAAGATGGAAGATTGGTTTTGCCTTATAGGAGAGAAGATAAGGAAAGGTTTGTTAGAGGAAAGAGAGCTTTGGAATTAATAGGGTGCGAGCACGAGGTCTTTATAGAGAATGTAGTTTTTGATAAAGAAAATACAAAAGCCCTGCTCTTTAATCTAGGTTTAGAGATTGGCGAGGGAAAGATTGAAGAGGGATTTGACTTAAAAATAAAGAAAATTCCTGAGAAAGAAGTTTTGGAGATAATTAATGAGTTTTGCAGTGTAGAAATAAAAGATAAGTCCGGAGAGTTTATCGGAGCAAGGATGGGGAGACCTGAAAAGGCCAAATTAAGAAAGCTGGTCGGAAGTCCGCATGTGCTGTTTCCTGTTGGGGAAGAAGGAGGAAGATTGAGAAGTTTTCAAGCTGCGTTAGAAAAAGGGTATGTTACTTCAAATTTTCCTGATTTCTATTGCAGCAATTGTAAAAAAAACAATATCTACAAGAAGTGCAATGATTGCGGAGAATTCTGCGAGTTAATGAAAAAAGAAAATTATTATGAAGAGAAGAGAATTAATATTAGAGATTATTTCGAGAAGGCCAAGAAGAAAGTTGGTGTTGGGGGCGATGAAATTCCCATTGTTAAGGGAGTCAGAGGAACCAGTAATGAAGATCACACTTGTGAGAATTTGGCCAAAGGACTTTTGAGAGCTAAACACGGACTAAATGTTAACAAAGATGGGACTATCAGATACGATATGACTGAAATGGCGATGACTCATTTTAAGCCTTGCGAGATTGGAACAGGGATTGAGAAGTTAAAAGCAATGGTGTATGAAAAAGATATGCGTGGAACAGAGCTGTAAAGAGATGACCAAATAGTGCAATTATTTCCGCAGGATATTATTCTTCCAGCATGTCCTGACAGCCCAGATGAAAGAGCAGATGATGTTTTTTTGAAGATAAGTAATTTTATTGATGACGAACTTGAAAAGTTTTATGGCTTGGAAAGAGTTTACAATGCCAAAACAAAAGATGATTTGATAGGGCAATTGTTTGTATGTATCGCTCCCCATATTTGCACTGCTACTGTCGGAAGATTAATCGGGTTTTCAAAAGTTCAAGTATTATTGGCAAGTCCTTATATGCATGGAGCAATGAGAAGAGATTGTTTTAGCTATGATACAAATGTTCCTATTTACGATGGTAAATCCTGGAGTAATGTTAAGATTGGAGAATTTGTTGAAAATTTAAATCCGGATAAAAAAGTAGATATTTATGGAACTTTGGCAAAAGATGTTTATAATTATAAGACCTTGGCTTATAATACCGAGACTAAAAAAATAGATGTAATGCCAATAAAATGGTTTACCAAACATACGCCGACAGATATTTTAAGTTTTGAATTAGAGAACGGAAGGGAATTAAAAGTTACAAGCAGACATAAATTTTATGTTGTTGGAGAAGGGGGTTTGAAAGAAAAGAGGGCTTTTGAGCTGATAGAGGGAGATAGGCTGATTGTTCCGTATAATTATGATGTTCATGAAAATGATGTTGACGAGATAAGTTTAGAGGAGAATTTTAAAGATAGAGAAGATGTGATGATGAGTTATGTGAAAGAATATGTTAAAGAAAAGATGAAGAATTCAGGTATGAGGGAGTTTTGTAAATTATTTAGTCTCGAGAAGAAAGAGTTGGATAATTATCTAAGGAGAGATAGTTTTCCCATAAAATTTGTTGATTCTGTTTTGAAACATTGTGGTGATGACTGGGATGATTTGCCATATGAAAGGAAGATACACGCGAAGAGAAATTTTGTCGAGTTTCCTGTTAAAATTAAAGTTGATGATGAGTTGATGAAAATTATAGGATTTTATATTGCCGAAGGTTTTTCTAGGAAAAAGTCAACGGGAAAAGGATATTACCAGGTTGATTTCGCGATTTATGAAGATGAGCTAAGAGAGGAAGTAAAAAAAGCAATATTTAATAAATTCGGTTTGAAACCAAGCAGCGTTGGAGGACAGCAAAGATTAACTTATTCCAGCAGATTGTTTTACGAGTTTTTTGTCGATGTTTTGAAAACAGGAAAAAATGCATATTCTAAAAGGATTCCAAGCATGTTTCTGAATTTACCAAAAGAAAAGTTAGCGCAATTAATCTCTGCTTATTATGAAGGTGACGGAAGTGTTAGCGAAGGAGATTTGAGAGTTAGTTGCGATACTGTTAGCAAAGGGCTGATTTATGATATGGAGTTTGTTTTATCAAGATTCGGAATTTATCTTAGAAAATATAAATCTGAAAGAGAACCTGGGAGAACAGTTAAAGAATTTTACATAAAGAAAGGAAGAGAGATTCCCAAGTTTAAGTCAACAAAACTCACAATCCCTTCTAATTTTAGTAAGAAGTTTTATGATAAAATTAACTTTATTTCTGAAAGGAAGAGGAATATTTTGAAGAATTTGTTAGAGAGAATTAATCCAACAGGGATGAAGGTTGAGCATGATGAAGATTATGCTTATCTGAAGATAAAAAATATAAAGGAATTATTTGGAGAGAAGACTTATTGTTTGAATGTTCCAGGGCATCATAATATTATTGCCAATGGGATTATTGCCAAGCAGTGTGATGGAGACGAGGCTGCAACAATGTTGTTAATGGATTCGCTTCTTAATTTCTCTAAAAAGTTTTTACCAGCGCATAGGGGCGGGACTCAAGATTCTCCTCTTGTTTTAAACATACAGATAAGAGCTGGGGAAGTTGATGATCAGATTCTTGACCTCGTTGTTCAGAAATATCCTCTTGAATTATATGAATTGTGTGAAGATGGCAAACATAGTTCAGGAGTGAAAGTTGAAACTGTTAAAACAAGATTGTCAGAAGGAAGAGACCCTTTTTCTAATATAAAATTTACGCATGATTGTAGTAATATTAATTCCGGAGTTTTGAATTCTGCGTATAAGAGACTTCCCACCATGGACGAAAAAGTTCAGAACATGATGGATGTTTGCAAGAAAATAAGGGCTGTTGACACAAGGGATACTGCAAGACTTGTCATCGAAAGACATTTTATCAGAGATATCAGAGGAAATTTGAGAAAGTTTTCAATGCAGGGATTTAGATGCGTTGGATGTAATTCAAAATATAGAAGGCCCCCTCTTGCAGGAAAGTGCACAAAATGCGGAGGAAGACTGATTTTCACAATTTCCGAGGGGAGCATAATGAAATATATGCAGCCTGCCCTGGATTTGGCAAATACATATAAGGTTAGTCCTTATCTGAAAGAATCTTTAGAACTTACAGAAATGTATATTCAAAGCATTTTTGGAAAAGAGAAAGAAAAGCAAGAAGCTCTGGAGAAATGGTTTTAGGAAAAGATAAGACTAAGTCTTGTTTGTTTAATCATATCTAATATCTTTTCTGTTTTTTCAGGAGATTTTACCTGCTTTTCGATTATTGATTTGTAAATGCCAATTACTTTTTCAGAGACTTTTGTTATGTCGTGCTTTTCTTGGATATTTTTGTAAGCTGAATTTACAGAATTTTCCCTTTTTTTTGGAGATTTTATTAAATCCCTCAGAATTTTTCCTAATTCTACTATGTTCTTCACTTCTACTAAATACCCTGATTCTGAATTTTTTATTAGTTCTGGGATTCCGCCGACAGAAGTTGCCACAACCGGAATTTTGCAAGCCATTGCTTCTAAAATCGTCATGGGCATTGCTTCGGCGTGCGAGGGCAAGGCAAATATATCCAAGCCATTGTAAAATAAGGGCATTTCTTCTAATGAAAAGTTTTTGATAATAACTTTGTTTTCAATACCCATTATTTTTGCCAATTCTTTAATTTTATGTTCTGCTTTCGCATATCTATCTTTTTGGTCTTCTGGAGGTGCTGCAGCAGCAATTACTAATTTTGCATCTTTTTTGTCTTTCAGAGAGTTTGCAAAAGCTTTTATCAAGTCTATTATTCCTTTGTCTTCTATTGTAGGATCTTCTTCATCTGGGCTTAGCGGAAGAGGTCCGATGATTCTTCCTGCAGTTCCCACGAGAAAATCTTTTTCATAAACATCTATTCTTGAGCGGAGCCATTTTTTACCGAGTCCTGAACGAAAGCTCTCTAAATTGACACCGTTTATCTGAGTTTCCAGTTTTTCTACAGGGATTTTTCCTTCATACATTGCCTGAGTTCCTTTATTGCACACAGAGATTATTTTGCTCCAGAATAGGGTTCTAGCCATTGATCTTTGCGTTTCATTTATTTCCATGGAATGAAATCTTAAAACCAGAGGGATATTATACATTAAACTAAATATATTAAAGGCCATTGCATACGGGATAGAAAATTCTCCAATCATATTCTGAACTTCTATTAAATCTATTTTGTTTTTTGAGTGTAATTTTATTAGGTATCTTAAGAGTTCATGCGTTCTCTTTTGAGGGTCCTCTGTATTTCTCATACTATAAAATGGCAGTCTGTGAATCCTTAACTTGCCTTGTCTTTCAACTATTTTTCTCTTTACATCTCCGCAAATTACTTCCACATTATGGCCTCTTTTTACTAATGCTGCTGAGATTTCGCCAAGATATCTTGCTACTCCATTTGCAGCAGGAGGGAATGTGAAGTAAGACAACAGAACTCTTATTTTTTTATTGTTGTTTCTACCCATGACCAGGTTTTTTGTTTTTCGAATTAAACCAAGGGAAAGATTTCTCTTCATCTAATCATGAGAAAAAGCAGGTTTTTAAAGGGTTGCGGAAGTCTTTTAAAAAGTTCTTTTAATCTCTTTTCTCAAGAGTATTTAAGTGTTTACTAAGCCTTAAAAAGATGTTTTTCATGATATGAAAAATGCCCAGAGTTTCTATTTTAATCCCGGTTTATAATGCAGAGAAATATGTAGGGAAAACAATAGGTTCTGTTTTAAAGCAGAATTATCGGGATTTCGAAGTTCTTTTAATCAATGACGGAAGTACTGACGGAAGTTTGGGAATTTTAGAGACTTTTAGAAAAAAAGATAAGAGGATTAGGGTGTTTAGTAAGAGTAACAGAGGAAGGGGAAGCGCGTTGAATTTTGGAATTGACAAATCAAGAGGGAAATATATTTCTTTTTTAGATGCAGATGACATAATGGCTCAAAACAGCTTGAAAATTCGAGCAGATACACTTGATAAGAGCAAAGAGATAGATTTAGTTTATGGAGATATGGAGAGATTTTGGAGTGACGGGAGAAGAAAAGTCAGAGAAAGTGTTGAATTTGAATCTTTAGGACAGGCATTAGAGCTTTTGAAGAAAATGTCCCAAAGTAAAAAATTAGGAGATATAGCTCCGCATATCTTGTGCAATCCAAAACCAAGAGAAGGAAAAGCTATTTTAGGAGGAAGTGTTATGATGAGGAAAAAGATTTTTGATTCTGGAATTAGACACGACGAAAGTTTGAGGAATGCAGAAGATTATGATTTATGGCTTCAGATAATCGGAGCAGGATATAATCTAAAGAGGATTCCCCATGTGTTTTTTTATTATAGAATTCACGAAGGACAAAAATCTGGAAATATTAAGGAAGTTAAAAGGTCAATAAGATATATTAATAAGAAGTTGAAGCAAGGAATTTATTTTAAATAAATGTAGAGAACTGCGTAGGATAGATTACATTTTTGTACGTAGTTCTCTAATGGATAACTGCCTATTGCTGTCATCTAAACCATGCAGTTATCCATATTATATAAATTCTTATAAATTGTTTTTTGTGTTAAATTAGATGGTTTTATCTAGAGAAAAGTTAAGTCAAGCGATTTACTCTAGTGAAGATTTGGCTAGAGATCTTGTTGAGCTTCTTGTTGAGCAAGGACATTTTGATGATGGAAGTTCTAAAAGACGCGGATTAATGCCTAGCCTCACAAGTAGCCACGGAATAAGTGCTGCTTTGCCTGATCTTAGAGATTATAGGGGTGGGTTAAGAAAGCGCGGACTGCAAATAGCAAACTTAGACGATGAATTACTTGAAAATGGGGGATTTGATGTGAGAGTTGGAGCTGTTTTTACAGGTCCAGATATGAGGAGAATAGCAGACCTTGATAATCTTAGGCAGTTATTAAGTGAAGGAAAATTGAAAGAAGTTAAACCTCAAAACGGAAAAATTTTATTAGAGCCAGATGTTATGGGAAGAAAAGTTTATTATGTTTTAAGTTATGAGAGTGTTTGTTTGCCAGAGAATTTGGAATTGAGAATAGATTCAAGAAGCTCTACGGGAAGAGTTGCCGGAATGTGCGGAGGGCATTGGGAGAAATTTTTTAATGGCATGAATAGGCAAAGATTGATAACTGCATTGCAACCGTTTGCTTTTCCATTGCTTGTTACCCCTAATAAGACTTCTTTGTTTCAAGTTGCTTTGAGATACTGGGAGACTGGTTATATGAGTCGGGCAGATATACTTGAGAATCCTGACAGTGTTCAATTGTTTATTGATGAAGAAAGAGTTGATTTATCCAAAAAAGGAAGAATAAGTCCGGAAGGTTTGAAATTAACTTACAATACTCATAAAGTGTTTAGAGCTAGACCAATTAGCAAGATTCCAGAAGCGATTGATATGGATGCGGTAGGAGTTTATCGCCCTGAAGACTATTATGATTTAATTGAAGGAGATGGAGAAATAAAAGTAGAGAAAAATAGATTTTATTTGTTTCCAACGCAAGAAAGAGTTCAGATGGGAAGTTTGTTTGGATTTTTGAGTAGGGAGTCTTATGACGATCCCGGGGTTTGGGGACATTTTGCAGGATTTTTCAAGTCATTATACAATGGGGAGATTACTATGGAGGTCATGTCCTACTTCAATAGAATTATTAGAAGGGGGCAGGAGGCTGGAAGAGTTCAGTTTGATAAGCTGGATAGGGAATTAGAAGAAGGAGAAGGATATGCTGGAGTTTATCAAGGGCAGAGAGCACCGAGATTACCTAAGATGTTTAGCCAAGCTGCTTAGTTTTATCGATAATCAGAGAGTTAAGTAGAAGATAATTGTTGGTATAAAAAACATGAAATTTTTTAACACAACAATTTTAAAGAGAATTTTGAATTAATCTGATTCTATTCAAAATCTCTAAGAAAACTTTGAAGGAAAAGTTAATTATTCAAAGTTTTCTAAAGAAGATAAAATAAAATTGTTGGCAGAAGCAAAGAGCCCATAAGGTTTGTTCTTCTTGAATTTGATAATATGCAGAAAATTCCGAGAGTTGTTGCTGTCGCTAATACTAAAAGACCCATTGGATTTGAAAGAATTGAGTTTATTGCTATCAAGATGAAGATGATTGAGATGGATAGATATTTGTAAGGGATTTTTGTGATGTTTTGAGAGACAAAAACTGAGAGCTTTATTCCCAAGAAGAAAGCGAGAATTCCAGAGATAAAAATCGCTAAGGTTATTAACAATAGCTGAGAAACAGAGATTGTCTCTAATATCTTTAAAATTGCTGCTGCTGAGCCTGTTCTTGATTTTTGTATGGAGAAAATAGCTATGAATGAAAGAGCCATGACAATTGTATTTATCATTCCGACTAAAAAGAGAAAAGACTCTGGAGAAGAAGATTCATCAGAACTTGAAATTTCAGAAGCAACAATTGCTGCTTGTCCTGAGCCAAAACCAGGAAGGAAAGATGAGAAAGGAGCTGTTAAAGATGCTGCAAGAGTTGAGAAAAACATTTGTTTTTTTGACAGAGAAATTTTTGAATCAATGGATTGTTTTGGAAGAGAGAGCTTATTTTTTAGAGAAACAAAGAGAGCTGAAAGACCGAAAAGGCCGGATAATAGTGGAAGAAGAGGGTTTTTTATTGGAAGATAATTTAGAGTTAAAAATCCTAGAAATCCTGAAAGGATAAAAATTGTTAAAGATGTCAGAAAAGATTCTTCTTTGAATATTAAATAAAGAGAAGCAAAAATTAAAACAAAAGGCAAGAGCGGAGTTATAAGGGATTGAAAAGAAGGCAAGAGGAAAATGAAAATTGGAATAAAGATTGCGACGATTATGAGCGACAAGAGAGAGCCATAAGCTGTTAAGAGAAAGGCTTTATGTCCTTGTCCTTTTAATAGGAGAGAATGTCCTGGAAGAACAGTCAGAAAAGAATCTTCTTCTGGAGCACCGAGATAAATTGAGGGAATGAAATCTATAAAAGTCTGTGTTATTGACATTGAAACTATGAAAATTACTATTGCCATTATTGGAATGTTTGTAAATAGCGGAAGAGTTAGAGATGAAAGAATAAGAGTTGAAACAAGATTTATATGAATTCCAGGGAAAAGGCCTGTGATTGTTCCTGCAAGAAGACCGATGAGGATTGCGAAGATGAACTCAATTACCATGATTAGGTTTATATATTAAAGGAAATTAATAGATTTATGCAAAAGAGGGGCATTTTATTTTTATTAATTTTTATAGTTTTAATATTTGGGATTTTCTCTGTTAATGTTCTTGCAGAGCATGAAGAAGGTCATGTTGATTCTGTTGATGTTTCTGTTGATTCTGAGATAGTTGATGATGGAAATGATGAATTTGGAGATGCAGAGTTACAAGTAGAAGCAGGAATAACTCCTGATAGTGCATTTTATTTTGTTGATGAATTTTTTGATAGATTTGGAAATGATTTGGAAAATAGAGAAGAGAAAATTGCTGAAATTAAAGAAATGATTGGACAAGGCAATTTTGAAGCAGCGAGAAAGGCTTTGGAAGGTTATACAAGTTATGCAGAGAATCTTGAGAGAGAAGTTAATCCTGATGAAGGAGATGAGGCAAGGAGAAGTGCTGCCGCAATTAGGAATGCGATAAGGGAACTGGAGAGCGAGATTCCGGAAGATGAACGAGAAGATTTTGTTGATGATGTTATTGATAGAGAAGATAAAATAGAAACTGCCGTTGAGATTGCTGGCAAGATAAAAGAGATTTGCATTGCTTTGTCAGAGTTAGATCCTTTAGAATATTCCAGAGTATGCAAGACAGGGGACGATGCTCCCGAATGGCAAAGAAGTTTGGATAAAGATTTAACAAAAGAGCAGAGAGAAGAAGCTGAAA
>CAZWLX010000009.1:0-1668 GCA_964634845.1 Candidatus Woesearchaeota archaeon
ACTGACCGCATCGCTATAGTCTTTAGCAATTTTATCATAAAATGCTCTGATTTCCATATTAATGTTTGAAGTATACGTCTTAAATATCTTTCGCAGTGTATTAACTTTATAGTTAATACTATACTCCTAAAGAGAGAAACAGGGATTATTATCTCACACTAAAAAAGTTAAGATTAGCTCCCTTTAACGTTACAATGCACCATATCCTGCGTCTTTATAAAATAAAACGCCCACACCAGGAATCGAACCTGGATATCCGTAAGGAAACACGCTCTCCAAGCGTGCGCAGTACCATTGTGCCATGTGGGCTTTTGCCTGCCGATGCGATTACTAGAGCAATAATAGTCAAAATTATAGAATAAAACAAGCTTTTAAATTTTTATAATTTCAATTTCTTAACCTTATCTTTAAGAGTATCCCAAACCATATCGCTGATTTTTTCTTTAGGCAAAATTCCCCCGTTTATCTCATCATCACAATGAATCGTCATCCAATTTTCTTCTTCGTCAGAAATTTCTAAAAAAGCCTGCGCACTGTCTCTTAAATGCTCAAAATTAGATTCTGCAGCATCCATTTTTACTCCTTGAGTGTAATCTCTCGCAGCTTTTTTAGCAACTAATTCCTGCCCTGTCTTGGGATCAAGATACAAAAGCAAAACCAAATCAGGCTCTGGAATCCCGTATCCTTTTTCTCCAAATTCCAAATCTTTGAGCCAATCTAAAAATTTTCTTCTTTCTATCTTATCCTTAATCTTTCCGCCCTGATGCCCCATATTAGCAGAAGTATATCTATTTGAAACTACAATCATTCCCTTATCAAGACACTCTTTTATTTTAGGAGCAGCTTTAGCTCTATCTCCTGCATATGCAAAAGAAGCAAGATAAGGATTCATATCGTTAATGCTCCCATATTCTTCTCTTAGAATAGCTCCAACAGAAAGAGCAAAAGCATTTTCTCCATATTGAGGAAAATCAAACACAGCAACTTCAAAACCTTCTTGCCTTAATCTAGAAACTAATAACTCTGTCTGCGTAGCCTTGCCAGTACCATCTGTTCCTTCCAATACAATAAAAAAACCTCTTTTCTCCATTTTCAAAGTCTAACAGGAAATTCCTGGCAAAGTTCTTTAACCTGATTCTTAATTGCCTTTTGCAATTCTAAGTTATCTTTATTCTTTATAAGAGTAGCTATCCATCCTCCTATTCTGCTCATCTCGCCCTCTTTCATGCCTCTAGACGTAATCATTGGTGTTCCCAGTCTAATTCCACTTGGCTTAAAAGGAGTAGAAGGATCTTTAGGAATAGAGTTTGCATTTACAACTATTCCTGAATTTTCCAAAGCAACTGCAATATCTTTTCCTAAACCAATACCAAAATCAGTCAAGTCAATTAAAATTAAATGATTGTCAGTCCCGTTTGAAACAAGCTTTATCCCATTCTCAATCAGGGTTTGCGCCAATGTTTTTGAATTTGCAACAATTTGTTTTGCATATTCCTTAAATTCAGGAGACATAGCTTCTTTAAAAGCAACAGCTTTAGCAGCAATAATGTTCTGATGAGGTCCGCCCTGCAAACCAGGAAAAATAGCTCTATCAATCTTCTTGGCTAAATCAGAATCTTTCTTAAGTCCTTTTTTAGTAACCATTATTAATGCCCCCCGAGGTCCTTT
>CAZWLX010000009.1:1678-4766 GCA_964634845.1 Candidatus Woesearchaeota archaeon
TTGTGGTAATAATGTGTGCATAATCAACAGGACTCTTATGAACTCCTGCAGCAACAAGACCTGCAATATGAGATATATCTGCCACAAAATAAGCACCAACTTCGTCTGCAACTTCTCCAAAAAACTCAAAAGGAAATTCTCTTGGATAAGCAGTAGCTCCTGCCCAAATCAATTTAGGCCTATGCTGTCTTGCTAATTCTTTAACTTCATCAAAATCAATATATCCATCTGCTTTAACATGATATTGAACAGATTTATACTGCATACCTGAAAAATTAACTTTCCATCCATGTGTTAAATGCCCTCCATCAGGCAGACAATGTCCTAAAACAAAATCTCCAGGTTCACATAAAGCAAAATAAACAGCCTGATTAGCAGGGCTCCCAGAATATGGCTGAACATTTACATGCTCCACATTAAACAATTTTTTAGCTCTTTCAATTGCTAAAGTCTCTATAGCGTCTGTATTTTCCTGTCCCTGGTAATATCTCTTTCCAGAATAACCCTCGCTGTATTTATTCATTAAGCTAGAAGAACAAGCTTCCATTACTTCTTTACTGGCAGAATTTTCAGAAGGAATCATATTCAAGGTTTCCTGCTGTCTCTCGCTCTCTCTAGCAAGAATAATAGCCACCTCTGAATCAGAATTGAACAAACTCATAAGCCAAATTAAATTCTACGCTTTATATATTTGTAGTTCAGTAAAACTATATTCTTAGAAATATCCTTTACAGAATAACAATCATTTATAACAAAAATCCTTAGAAGATACCATGTCTTCTGAAAATCAACAAAAAAAGAGGAAGTTTGAATCAATGTCAGAAGTTCCTGAAGAAATCAAAAAAAAGCTGGAAAAACACTTCACAAATGTCGGAGGAGATACATTTGTAATTCATGGGATGCCTTCAGAACTAACAGGAGGTGCATTAGCCCGTTATTCCAGAGCTTCAACAGGAATGCAGTTAACAATTATAAATGAATTCTTAGACGACTTAGGCGAACCCTCTCAGGAAAAAGGCTCTGCATTAATGGATCGTGTCCTAAACGCATTTGGGGATGAATCAGTAGGAGAATTAGAAGGAACACACATGGGATTAGAAAACGTATCTCAATTACTGACAAAAATAATAGAAGACAGAAGAATCGGCGGCTCTCCAATAGAACAGTCAACAAGATATGTAAAATATGACCAAAAAACTTCTGACGGAAAATGGCGCTATCTGCATCCAAAAGAGATAATGCAGTCTCCATTTGCAAATAAGTTTGAGACAATAACAAACAAAGCATTTGAAGTTTATAGCCAGCTAATTGAGAAATTAATAGAATACTTTAAGATAAAACTCCCTGAATCAGAATTTGAAATAGAAGTCGCTCGTGATTCACAAAAGATAAAAGTCAGAAAAACAGATCTAAAAGATGAGACCGAAGAAAAAGCCTTTAGGATAGCCTACAATTTCACAGTAAGATGCGCTGCACTGGATGTCGGTCGTTGCGTCTTGCCAGCATCAACTTTAACACACATCGGTGTATTCGGCAACGGAAGATTTTTCACAAATTTAATAACAACTCTAAAAAGCGGAGAACTGGAAGAAGAAAAAACTCGCGCACTGGAGATTGAAAAAGAATTAAACAAAGTAATTCCAACATTCATAAAAAGAAACAGAGAAGTCCCTTCTATGAGACAAAGAAATGAGAAAATGAGAAAACTCGCTTCTAAATTATTAAAAAATGCGAAACCGACAGATAACTTTGTTACTTTGGTTGAATCAGCGCCTTATTTAGATCAGGTAGTTGCTTCCTGTTTATTTCCATATACAAATCTCTCTCTGCAACAAATCCAAGATTTTGTAAAAACAATCACAGAAAAAGAAAAACTAGAGATTTTGGATTCGTACATCGGAAAAAGAGAAGCCAGAAGAGATCGCACAGGAAGAGCATTTGAAACAGCATATCCGATAACATTTGATCTTGTTGGAGGATTTGCAGAATATCGCGACTTACAAAGACACAGAATGCTGACACAAGAAAGACAACTACTGACAACAGATCTTGGCTTTATAATGCCTTCAGAAGTAAAAGAAGTAGGTCTTGAGCAGGAAGTAGAATTAGTAGTAAAGGATATGGAATCTCTTAACAAAGATTTAAGAAACATCGGCTTAACAGCTGCTTCTCAATATGCTACTCTTTTCAATCACAGAATAAGATTTATGATGGGTATGAACTTGCGTGAATTCCAGCATCTATCAGAACTAAGAACCCAGCCAGCAGGACATTTCAGCTATAGGAGAATGGCAATGGAAATGGCAGATAAAGTTAAAGCGAAATTCCCATGGACAGCAAAAGCACTGGGTTTTGTAGATTATTCAGATCCAGACAATAAAATATCAAGAGCAAAAGAACAATCAAAAATAGCAGGTAAAAACATAGCATCTGGAATAGAATCAGACACAGATTATTAATTATAGTCAACGACATTGATATTTCTCCATATATGTCTTGACTATCAAGGGAAAGACATAAAAGTTTGATGAATTATTTATGTCTCTCACTATAAAGTTTCTGCAGATAATCTTTAATCTTTTCTTCAGGCGCCCAATAATTAGGCCCCTTTATCACCTTTCCTCTTTCATCTCTTATTGGCATTCCATCCTCTCCTAACTTGGAGAAATTACTTTCCATAATTATTTCTAATATCTTATCCATTGGTAAACCATGTTTCCTAGCCTCGTTATTTGCATACACTATAATATCTCCAAGCCAATCAGACAGAGAGGTTAAAATTTCTAATTTATCTTCTTCTGTTAAATTGCCCTCTTTTTCCCTATATTGCTTAATAATTCCGTCTATTTCCTTAAACTCTTCCATTAACACCGACTTAAAATTCTCTAATCTTTCAACAGAGATAAGAGTGGGTCTATCATTTGAAGGCTGACCGTACATCTCATTAAACTTTTTTATATCATTCAAAAAATTCTTATCCCCATATTGATACATAAAAACTAAATATAAAACAAATATATAAACATTTAGACAAAAATTTCTTTCATCGAAATATCAAGAAAACTTGGTTTCTTATATTATTCCTTCA
>CAZWLX010000009.1:4866-10933 GCA_964634845.1 Candidatus Woesearchaeota archaeon
TTCATCTCAATTTTAATCTGCACACTTCTTGGAATCTGAAGTTTCATAATCGGATGCAAAATTCTGTCTTCAGCAGGAATATCAATTATTCTTCTATGAACTCTCATCTCAAATCTGTCAAAAGTAGCTGTTCCATCTCCGCAAGGACTTTTCCTTGTTGTAACTTTTAATCTTCTTGTTGGTAATGGAATAGGGCCTCTCAAAGAAACACCTGCCCTGCTAGTAATTTCTTTTACACTCTCAATTACCTCATTTAATTGAGAGATATCAATGCTGCTCAACTTTATCCTGACCTTTCCCATTCCAACTTAAGAAAAAATCGGTTTAAAAACCTTGTTACTCGCAAAAATGCTAAGCTCTCGCCTTTCTGTAAAAATATTCTGCATCTGCCTTAGCAAGTTCCTTTGTTTTGCTGTCTTTTGTAACATTTGCCAAAGCCTGTAAAGCCCTTGCTGTGGACAAATATCTTTTCTTAGCACCCCAATTTTTAGGTCTAGAAGCCAGAGCAGAAGCTCTCCTCCTTGCAACAGGAGAACTCTTCTTCCAATTTAACTTATAAGGAGGCTTAGCCATAACAGCTTTCTGAAACCACTTCTTTAAACCCATAATTAACTTAATCTCTTCAAATATTTAAATGCAACGATAAAAACCTATTTAAAAGCCCTTGTCCAATTAAAAGCATAAAAAGAGTGCAAATGGCATCAAACATCTTTCTTGAACTGAGCATATTAATTATAGCAGCAGTAGTTATAATTTCAATAACAAGAGCATTAAAACAGCCATTAATTATAGGATATATTTTAACAGGAATACTATTCTCCCCTTCAATATTCAATGTTATAGAATCAACAGAATTGATAACAACATTCTCTCAAATCGGAATTGCCTTACTGTTATTTGTAGTTGGTCTAAACTTAAATCCGAAAGTTATAAAAGAAGTTGGTCTTGTCTCACTCATAACAGGAGTAGGGCAAGTTCTCTTTACTTTTATACTGTGTTTTTTCATTTCTAAAGCGCTTGGCTTTGCAACAATACCTGCAGTATATATCTCAGTGGCATTAACATTCTCCAGCACAATTATAATAATGAAACTTCTTTCAGATAAAGAAGATCTTGACAAATTATACGGAAAAATTGCAATAGGATTTTTAATAGTTCAAGACATGATAGCTGTTTTCGCCCTCATGGCAATCTCTTCTCTTTCGAACAATACCTCTTCTATAACAAGCTTCGCTATAAAAACATTTGTTACAGGGGCGATAGCTGTTGGAGCCCTATTCTTAGTAGGATTCTTTATTCTTCCTAAGATAACAAAACAAATAGCAAAATCTCAAGAATTCCTGCTGCTATTTTCTCTTGGATGGTGTTTTGCAATCGCGAGTTTGTTTAGCTATCTCAACTTCTCAATTGAAATCGGAGCCTTATTAGCAGGAATAACATTATCAATGTCCCCATACAGACTAGAGATCTCCTCAAAACTTCACCCAATAAGAGATTTCTTTATATTTATTTTCTTCATATGGCTTGGCTCACAAATGACATTTACAAACATAAGCTCTCAAATCCCCGGGATAATTATATTTGCTTTATTGGTCTTAATAGGAAATCCTCTAATAGTAATGATTTTAATGGGAATAATGAACTATAAAAAACAAACACTTTTCCTCGCAGGTCTGACAGTAGCACAAATTTCTGAGTTCTAATTAATCTTGATAGCTCTCGGAGTTAAAGTTGGACACATTTCTCAAGAAATTTTATCCTTAGTAACAATAGTAGGGATAATCACGATAGCTGGTTCTTCATATATGATAATTTATTCAAGTAAAATATACCCCTTATTTTCAAATGCATTATCTGTATTTGAAAGAAAATCAAGCAAAGATGAAAAGCAGGTTCTCTCAAAAAAATATGACATAATAATTTTTGGAATGCATAGAGCAGGAAAAGAAGTTTTAAAGATACTTGGCAATAAAAAATCAAGCGTCTTAATAGTGGACTATAATCCAGAAACAATAGACAAACTAACAAAAAAAGGTTACAATTGCGTTTATGGAGATATATCAGATCTTGACTTGCTGGATGAGATAAAGCTATGTGACGCAAAAATGATAATCTCTACAGTTCCCAATATAGAAGCAAACCTTCTTTTTGTAAGAAGAACAAGAATGTGTAATAAAGAATCTATTAAAATAGCAGTTGCAAACCAAATAAGTGAAGCGATAGAACTTTATGAAGCAGGAGCAACATATGTAATAACACCTCACTTTTTAGGAGGAGAGCTAATATCTGGAAAGATACAAACATATTTATTTGATTCAGACAAATACCTAAAAGACAGAAAAGAACACATAAGTAAGCTGAAAGAACTAGAAGAGGGATATTAATTTGTTTCTGAATCTCTAAAACTTTTGTTAACTTGAACAAGTAAGTAAATTGTCCTTAAAATTATCTCTAAGACAAAGATAAGCAATATATAAGACAAAATTTCATTAAAAAGCAAAGGCAATTCTTGAAGCCTTAAAGTAACTCCTCCAAAATTCAAAGACCCTGGTCTAAGCAAAAATATAGATAAAGCTATGAATGGAAACAGCTTGGCAAGGTCTTTTGATATCTCATCTGCAAAATAAGCTAGGATTCTAACTGCTACAACTAAAGAAGCTGTCAAAATAAGAATTTGCGGAACAGCGGACTCTTCTGCAACAAGCAAAAGAACAATTGACAAAGCCCCAAACCATATAAATATCAAGAAAGGAATTATGACCATATATTCCAGAAAATAAAGCACTACTGCTAAAACTTTTCCAATGACCGGATGCTCATATCTATTATATTGATTCAAATTAAGAACAATTAAGTCTTTCTTTGAGAACGATCTATAAAAATAGAAAACAAATAAGGAAATCAAAGCTATTAAAATCCCAAACAAGAATACAGACAAAGCAGAGTGAGTACTTTCTGGAAGAACACTTAGCAGCCCCCTATATAAACTAATAAAAAACCCTAAAATCACCTCTACCATCCCCATATTCATCAAAATCCAATAACCTTTAAATAACTATTCCTTCTCTTATTTAGAGAGAATAAAAGATGATAGACATAAATCTTATAAGAAATTCCCCAGGAATAGTAAAAGAAAATATAAAAAAGAAGTTCCAAGAAGCAAAGCTTCCTCTAGTAGATAAAATTTCAGAGCTGGACAAAAAGTGGAGAAAACTCAAATTTGAAGCAGATACATTGCGAGCAAAGAGAAACAAAGTATCAAAACAAATATCTGAAGCAAAAAAGGCAAAAGACGAGAATAAAACAAAAGAACTATTAAAACTAGCCAAGGAAATCCCGGATAAGATAAAAGACATAGAAGTCCAAACAAAAGCTCTCGAATTCGAAATTCAGGAAATAATGAAGAAAATCCCAAACATAATTCACAAATCAGTTCCTATAGGTAAAGATTCTTCAAAAAACAAAGAAATAAAAAAAATAGGGAAGATTCCAAAATTCTCATTTCCGATTAAAAACCATGTTGAATTAGCAGAATCACTGGGCATAGCAGATTTTGATACTTCTGCAAAAACTTCTGGAAATGGATTCTACTATCTAAAAGGAGATCTTGCCCTGCTAAACCAAGCCCTGATTAACTTTGCGCGTGACTTCATGGTCTCAAAAAGCTATGAATATATAGAAACACCCTTAATGATAAGAAAAAATATTCTTGAGGGAGTTTATTCAACAGCAGAAATAGAACAAATGGCTTACAAAATCCAAGATGAGGACTTATACTTGATAGCAACTTCAGAACATCCTTTAATAGGTATGTTCATAAACAAAACTCTTAATTACAAATCTCTTCCTATAAAGATAACTTCATATTCTATGTGCTTCAGGAGAGAGATTGGCTCTCATGGTATAGATGAGAAAGGATTATTTAGAACACATCAATTCAACAAGCAAGAGATGGTAGTTATTTGTCATCCAGAAGATTCTTATAAATTATATGATGAAATGCTTAATCTTTCTGTTCAGATATACAAAAAACTTGGAATCCCGACAAGAATTTTGGAATCTTGCTCAGGAGATTTATCAGATTTAAAAGCTAAGGGTGCAGATTTAGAATTCTGGAGCCCTGTGGAAAGAAAATACAAGGAAATTGGCTCAATTACAAATATGGAGGAAGCTCAAGCCCGCAGATTAAATATAAAATTCGTTGATGAAGATGGAGAAAGAAAGTTTGCCCACACACTAAATAACACAGTGATAGCAACATCAAGAGCCATGCGTGCAATCCTCGAAAACTTCCAGACAAAAGCAGGAGATATTAAAATCCCCTCTGTATTACAAAAATACATGTATGGTAAAAAGATAATAAAAACAAAGCAACATGATCAAAAACCTGCTAAAAAAGTAAAATCTTTGAAAATAAAATAATTATCTTATCAAAATGGAATTAATTGAGATTATTGGATTTGCTGCAGGATTGTCAATAGCAATATCGTTATTACCCCAGTTTATAAAATCTTGGAAAACAAAATCAACGAAAGATATTGCTATCTTATGGTTAATAGTCAACATACTCGGACAAGCCCTATGGTTAACTTATGGGGTCTTTAAAGAGAGCATCAGCTTAATCATTATGAGCCTTATCACGTTATTAATATCGGGATCTATATTAACCTTAAAAATTAAATATGGTTGAGAAAATCTAAGTAAGTTTTCTCTTCTTAATCATTTCTCTTCTTTCTATCAAACTCTTTAATATTCCAGGAATCAAACCTGTTAAAACAAAATTCTTCCATTCTAAAATACCGTCCAATTTCCCTAAACTTATAACCATTATCCTTCCTTTATTTTTATATTCGCACAATTTCTTCTTCCTTTCAAGATTCTTGATATTGTGAATAACAATGTCTGCTTGTTTCTCTGCATTTTGAGCTGTTTTCTCTTCTGAAACAGAACCAACATCTCCTAAAGCGAAAATGTTTCTCTCTCCAGAAACCTGCAGAAATCTATTCACTTTTATTTGTTTCTTCTTATTTAATTTATCAGAAAAATTCTTCTTCATTAATTCAGAATTCGGTTTTATTCCAGTACACAGGAAAATCATATCAGGATTTATCTTTCTCCCCTTATTAGTCTCACATCCTGATTTGAGAAACTTGATAACTCTCTCCTTGAGAATAACCTCTGCCCCTCTTTTTTTAAGAAAATTTAGAGCATACTTGCTACTTTTCTCCTTGTTTCTTTCCATCAGCCTTTTCCCGGAATGAACAAGAACAATTCTCTTCCCGATATAATGAGTAGAAATTTCTGCAGCCAGCTCTGTTCCAACTATACCGCCTCCGACAATTAAAACATTCTTTGATTCGCACAACTCCTTATAGCAGTTTCTTAACCTATTGGCCCTGGTAACCATAACAACATTCTCTTCCTTTATAGGTAGTTCGTATCTGCTACCACTTGCGATAACCAGATAATCAAATCTTACCTTTTTGCCATTAACTAATATATAATCATCTGCGACTTCAGAAACCTTCCCCCTAATAACCTTGCTTCTTCTCAAATAATGTGAGTGCATTACTTGAATTTTCCGAACATGCTCTGGCTCAACAATTGTTCTTAAAACACCTGGAGTAAATTCAAAATATTCTTTTGTATCAATCAAGATTACATTAAACATCTTCTCTAAAGATTTCGCAACAGTGCTTCCCGCAAACCCGCCTCCAATAACAATAACATCTTTCATAATCATAAAAGTAGAACATTGTTTAAAAACCTTAGTCACACAAAGTTAACTAATCCCTGTCAATCCCAACACTTTTTCTTGAATCAAATATAATAACCCTATTAAAAACTTCTCTCTTTATTGCTCTATCTAAACTAGCAATATAAACTCCCTCTTTTCCTTTTTTGATAAGTCCTTTATCAACACTTCCCGTTCCCAATCTCATTTTCTTTATATCTTTCCTGGCAAGCAACTCAAGAGCAACATCTAAAACAACCTTCCCATCCCGAGAGACACTTTGTTTATTTCTTAAATCCTTACGCTCTTCTAAACCTTCCCTCGGAACAGCAA
>CAZWLX010000010.1:0-8018 GCA_964634845.1 Candidatus Woesearchaeota archaeon
GTTATAGTTGTTATCTGGTTGGTCAGCAGGGCAAAGAGAAAAGTCTGATTTTGAACATATGTATGTTAAATTGTAATAAGTTTTATAAAGCTTAGAAATTTTAAGCCGACATGAATATTCAAAAGAGGTTTGGAATTAATTCTGAATTTAAAAAAGGAGTTATCATCCAAGCAAGGATGGGGAGCAGCAGATTTCCAGGGAAAGTTATGGCTGATGTTAATGGAAAGCCCTTGCTTGAGAGATTGATTGATAATTTAAAGTTGTCTAAAAATATAGATGAGATAGTTGTTGCTACAACAGATAGACCTGAAGATATAGAGATAGAGTCTTTGGCGAAGAGAAAACAAGTTCTGTCTTTTAGAGGCGATGAGAATGATGTCTTAAAAAGATTTTTAGATGCTGCAGAATTTTTTCACATAGATTTAATTATCAGAGTCTGTGCTGATTGTCCTCTTGCAGACCCTTATGAACTTGATAATTTAATTGAGTCTCATTTAATATCTGGAAAAGAATATACTACCAATAGCGGGTTTATTCATAAGGGATTGCCTTTTAGACTGGAGATTTTCTCAGCTGACTTTCTGAAAAAATTAAATATCTTAACAAAGGATAAATTTTGGAGAGAACATGTTACTGATGTTATTATTAATCATAGAGACCAGTTTGATATTAATCTAGTTGAGCCAGAAATTGTGAGACCTGATTTGGAATTAGATATTGATGAACCAAAAGATTTAGAGCAGATGAAAGGGATTTACAAAGCACTTTTTAAGGAAGGAGAAATTATTAGTGCTAAGAATGTTGTGGAATTTATTGAAAAAGGGCGTTTGAAGGGAGATAGTATTGCGGTTGTAATTCCAAGTCATTTAGCCAGCAACAGATTCGAGAGAAAGGCTCTTGTTGATATTGAAGGCTTGCCTATGATTGTCCATGTTTTTAAGAGAGCTGAATTAGCTAAGGGAATAAATAATGTTTATGTTGCTACTTGTGATGAAGAGCTAAAAAATGTTGTTGAAAAATACGGAGGAAAAGTTATTATGACTTCTAATAGTCATAAGACTGGAAGCGATAGGATTGCTGAAGCTGCAGTGAAATTAGATGCAGATATTATAATTAATGTGCAAGGAGATGAACCTTTAGTTTATCCAGAAGAGATTGAATTGGTTGCAAGAGCTATGATTGAAAATCCAGAGATTCCTGCCGCTAATCTGATTTGTTTAACAGATAAAAGAAATGATATTGGCGAGGGTAAAGTTATTTTTAATAAAAATAAAGAGATTTTGTATTACTCTAGGGAAGATATCCCAACTGTTAAGAGAAACCAGAATCCTGAAATTTACAAATTCTGCGGAATATTTGGTTTTAGAAAAGATTTTTTACTTAAATATGCAAAAATGGAGCAAACTCCTCTTGAAAAAGCAGAGTTCTTTGAATATAACAGAATAATTGAGAACGGACATAAAATAAAGGCAGTTATTACTGATAATTATAGTATGAGTGTTGATTATCCAGAAGATTTAGAAGAGATAAAAGTTTTAATGGCTAAAGACAATGTAAAGTTTCAGTATTTAAAATGAAAGAAAAGATAAAGGAATTTGAGAAGATTGTTTCTTCTTTAATAGGGCTAGATGAAAGAAATGTTTTTTCTGATTTTTGCTATCCTGTAATCTGGACAGATACAAGAGCCAGTGAATTTTACAGAAGAATTTTATATCCTGATTTAAATTTAATGTATAATAAGAGAAAGATAATTAGGGGCTTTTTTAGAAGTTTCTTTGGATATTTTTACTGCTTAATTTATTCAATATTTTTTAAGAGAAGAAAATTTATTGGAGTTCTAAATAAGAAAACAGAGTTGTTAGTTGTGAGCTGGATTAGAGATGAGGATTACATGAAAAACGATGCTTATTTAGGCGATTTGTTTAAGGATTTAGAAAAAAGAAAAAGAAGATTTCAGATTTTAGCTTTGCCGGAGTTTAATAAACCAGCTCCTAAATTTATCAAAGACAATAGAGTTATTATGACAAATTCAAGGGATTTAAATGTCCCTGGATTGTTTTTTGTTTTCGGTTTATTAATTAATAGTAGAAGATTTGTGAGAGAATTTGATTTTTGGGAGAAAATAATGTTTTATTCTGCTTTGCTTGCCCCTGGTTTTTTAAGAGCTATTGAATTTTATGAAGATTTTGGGAAGTTAATTGAAGGCAAGAATAAATTGAAGAA
Source organism: Candidatus Woesearchaeota archaeon (assembly GCA_964634845.1). Lineage (GTDB taxonomy): Archaea > Nanobdellota > Nanobdellia > Pacearchaeales > GW2011-AR1 > ARS1309. The sequence continues at coordinate 2,224 of CAZWLX010000010.1, forward strand.
GATTTTAATTACATGGGAAAATCAGAGCTGGCACAAGGCTGTTTGTAAGAAAGCAAGGGAAAAAGGAATTAATGTTTATGGATATGCTCATGCAGGAATGTGGAATGATATGATTTATTATGCAAAATTAAGGAATGAGAAATATAGAAAATATCTGCCAGATAAGGTTTTTGTTCACGGAGAGGTTTTTTTAGATATTCTAAAAGATTTCGGATGGAACAAGAATGATGTAATTTTAATAAAAAGCCAGAGAAAGAATAAATTAAGTTCTAAAGATTATTTTCTAGGAAAATTATTTTTGCCTTATGATAAAGAGGAAAGCATGTTTGTTCTTAGGAGAGTTAGAGATTTTGTCAGAAAGAAGATTTTCAGAATTAGAGAAGTCCAAGCTCATCCTGCTTTGAGAGATGATAAAAACGTGAAAGATGCGATAAAGGAGATTAAGCTGAATGATAAATCAAGAGATATTGTTATTGCCGGAAGCACTTCTGTTTCTTATGAAGTTTTCTCAAATAAACTTGATTTTTACGGAATTTCTTCAATACCTGAGATTCAGATTGGGCAGTTAAAGGGATATAAGGGAGTTATTATTAAAGAAAACCTAGATGAAAATCTTTTTATGGCAAGTTTTAAAGGAGGCGTTAAAAATAAGTTTTTTGTTTTTGATAATAAAAGTAAAGAGATGATTAATTATTTATAATTATGGTGAGAGACTTATAAGGTTGCTGACTATAGAAAAGGTTTTAATATTCAATTGGTATCTGATTAAAATGGCTGGAGAAATTGATCTTGTTCAATATTGGAATGTTATTCTCAGGAACAGAAAGAGAATTTTTATTATTACCCTCTCTGTTGTTCTAGTTGTTCTTATATTTTCCTTGATTTCGCCTAAAACATATGAATCTGAGAGTGTTATACAATTGGCTGCTATAAAATTTTATTCTTTAAATGAGGGCGTTGTTGAGCTTGAGAGAGAGGGAATTTATTCAACTTCTGAATCTTTAAGTATTATAAGAAGTTCTGTTGTTTTAGATCCTGTTATAAATAAGTTTTATCCTGCGAAGTCGCTCGGTGATTTTAGGAAAAGCAATTTAGAGATAAGTGCTGGTTCTGAAAAGCTTTTCTCAGGCGGTTTTGATGTTGTTCCTTTCTTGAATATAAAAACAAAGGCAGAAAGTGGTCAAAAGGCTAAAGATATCAATCAGGAGATTATAGATAGTTTCTTTGCATATGTTAATCCTACGTATGAAGAGAAAATTAGTTTGTTTAGAAGAGACTTAGAGAATTCTGAGGAAAAGATAGGTTCTCTTGAGTCTAATATCAATGATATAGAGAAACAGATAAAAAGTCTTGAGAACAGCCAGTTTAGCAGCGAGGGATTAACAAAAGTAACTCTTTTGAAGAGTCTTTTGGCAAATTATCAAGAAGAGCTGACAAAACAAGAAGAAAAAAGATCTTATTTACAACTGATTGTTTCTGATTCAAGAGATTATAGAGTTATAAGCTATCCTAAAGTTCCTGAAGGATTCTCAGAACCAAATATCTCAAGAAATTTATTAGTTGCCTTTATCTTTGGATTGTTTGCTTCTTTAGTATATGTTTTATTTAAACAAAGATAATGGAAGAGAAAAAGCTAAATCTGATTTTTATTATTTATTATTTATTTTTGGTAATAATAATCTTAAGCAAGGAGTTATTGTCCTTTAGACTTGTTCTTGGAATTCAAACATATAATGTGATTATCGGGATTTTTATAGTGTTCTTTCTTATCTTAAGTTTTTTTGATTTTTCTGATAAGAAATTTAAGACAAGGATGTTATTCTTTGAGAAGAAGAGGTATCTAAAATATTTTAATATTGTGGTATGGGCTTTTGTTTTTTATCTGTTAATACATGAGTTTATCTTTACAGACGGATTAAGGTCTATAAAGTTAATTGTTTATTTTTTTATCTTATTGGCTTTTAGTTCAAGAGAGATAAATCTCAATATGGAGAAACTCGCAATTGTTTTTGTTTGGGTTGTTTTTATTCTGGCTTTAGCAAGCATATTACAGGTTTTATTAATTGCAGGAATAGATAAAAATGATATTTCAGGGCATAGGATTTATGGCAGTTTGGAAACAGAATTTAAAAGAGGGGATGATATTTATAGAAATCCTTATTTGCTTGGACTTGTGAGAGAAGAGTCAACTGTTGATTTTGGACCTTTTGAGTTTAGAAGAGCTAATAGTTATACTACTGAGCCTAAGTTTTACAGCTTTATTTTAATATCTGGATTAATTGCTTTATTTTTTTTGGGTATGAAAGGGAATGTTCGGATGATGCAGTTAGTTGTTTTAACTTTAGCGCTGTTTTTCTCTCATGCTTACAGCTCTCTTTTGGTTTTTGGGCTTGCTTTTTGCTTTATTATCTTTAGCAGGATTAAAAAAATTCCTTCCATTTATTTTGGAATTTTAATTTTGGTTTTTCTTATTTTTGCACTTCAATTTATGACTCCCTTTTTTATCTCTCATAGTTCTGGATTTGCTAAATTGAGATTTCAGGCTTTTAGCGATATTTACGAAGGTATTAAGAATCTCCCTTATAAGGAAGTTGGAGCTTTTGGGTTTGGTTTTGACAGACCTGATTTAGAGAAAGATATCGCCTCAATTTTTTTAGTTTTTCTGAGATATGGATATATTGGTTTGATATTGTATTTATCCTTTTTTTCCCTCTTTATTGGAATGTGTGTTCATGGGATTAGAGAGATTAAAGATTTTCATAACAAGGTTAGTCTGGCATTGGCAGCTGGATTGTTAAGCACTTTTGGCCTGCTTTTTATGCCTGAATTTATTACCCCTTTGACAGCATTCTTTTTCTCATTATGTGTGCATACTTTTAGAAGAACAATTTAAATATGAATTGTTTTTCCCTTGGGAATGATAAAAAGAACATTTGATGTTATCTTTTCTGTATTGTTGCTGTCTTTACTAATGCCTGCTTTTTTAGCTGTCTCTGTATTAATTTATCTTGAAGATGGAAGGCCTATTATCTTTAAACAAAAAAGAGCAGGGAGAGGAGGCAGAGAATTTATTCTTTATAAATTTAGAACTATGAAAAGAGGAATTGAGAAAAAGGACAGAAGCATGGTTAGAGATGGAAAAACAGATTATAGGATAACAAAACTCGGAAAATTTCTGAGGTCTAATAATTTAGATGAAATTCCACAGTTGATAAATATTCTCAGAGGGGAGATGAGCTTTGTCGGACCCAGGCCTGATCCTTCTTATGAATTTGAAGAATTGTGCAGGAAATTCCCAGAGTGGAAAAAAAGAACAGAGGTAAGTCCTGGACTTACCGGGCTAGCTCAGTTAAATGGAGCCAGAAATATTAATCCTAAGCAAGTATTAAAATACGATCTTTATTATGTGAAAAATTGGAGTTTTTTGCTTGATTTAAGAATCTTTTTAAGAACTCCAGGATTTAGCATTGGAAATACTTTTCTTTAGTATAGTTTTATTTAAAAATATGGAATCTGTGAAGGTTTATGGCAAATTTATATAGGAAAAAGAAGATTCTTTTTATTGTGAATACAGACTGGGTTGCTCTGGAGAATTATATTGGTCTCCTTAGAATTCTGAGAAAGAAGTTTAATGTGACTGTGGCTTGTGCAGATACAGGGAAGGCTGGGGAATTTAAAAGAGAGGATGTAAAATTTATCAATCTTCCTCTTAGCAAGTCTGGGATAAATATCTTTCAGGAAACTCGCAGTGTTATTTTCCTATATAAATTATGTAAGACGGAAACTTTTGATTTAATCTTTAATGCAACTCTTAAACCTGTGATTTATGGGTCTATTCTAAATAGATTTTTAATTAAAAGAAAAGTTATAAATTCAATACCTGGACTTGGATATGTTTTTTCTTATTCTAATTTAAGAATTTTAAGAGGAATTGTATCTTTGCTTGCGAGAATTGGTTTGAATTATGAGAGAAATATAACATGTTTTGATAATAAAGATGATATGGGTCTTTTTATCCGAGATAAATTGATTCTTGATGAGAGGGCAAGAGTATGCAAGATTAGCAGTGTTGATTTGGATAGATTTAGATTGAGAAGAGAGCAGAAAGGAATACCCTTAGTTGTTCTTCCTGCAAGGATACTATATGACAAAGGAATCGCTGAATTTGTAGACGCTTCTAGAATATTATCCAAGGAGGGGATTGGGGTTAGATTTATTCTTATAGGGAGGTTTGATTATAGTCATCCTGGGGCGATTCCTGAAGAAAAAGTAAGAGAGTGGGAAGAGAAGGGAAACATAGAATATTGGGGATTTGAGAAAGATATGAGAAATGTTTATTCAAAAGCAAGAATTGTTGTTCTTCCGAGTTATAGGGAAGGAACAGGGAGAGTATTGCTTGAAGCGGCTGCATCTGGGATACCCTTAGTTGCAACTGATGTGCCTGGATGCAGAGAGGTTGTGAAAAATCACAAAACAGGGATTTTAGTTCCTGCGAGAGATTCAGGAAAATTAGCAGGAGCAATTAAATTTCTACTAAAGTCAGAAAAGATTAGAAAGAAATACGGATTGGAAGGGAGAAAACTTGTTGAGAGGGAATTTTCAGATAAGAAAGTTGCCAGAGATATGCTTTTATTGATAGAAGAGGTTTTGAAAAATGGTAATTAAAAAAATTGTTTTTCTTACAGAATCCAAGTTTAATAAAAGGGATTTTAACAGATTTGGAGTAAATATTCTAAAACGCAAAGGTTTTGATATTGAAGTTTGGGATGTTAGCAAAATTTTTAACAGGAGAGTGGCTAAGATATATTCTCCTCCTGACTTTTTTAGTTTTTCAGGGTTAAAAGCTTTTGAATGGGAGAAAGAGCTGAATAAAGCTATTTTAAATTTAGATAAAAGAGATTTAATTGTTCTTTTTGATATTTATGGGACTAGGGATTTAAGGTTTCATAAGGTTATTAGTAAATCAAGAGCAAATTATGCTGTTTTTATGGGCGAAGCAATGCCTTATTTTCGGGAGCTGAAGTTTGTTCAAAGATTCAGAGCTTATTTCTTGAAAGTTTTAAAACTGGGTTTTTTCAATTCAATTAGACTGTTAAACAATAGATTTAAGTCTTTTAAGATAAAGGATATCAAGCCAGCAAAATTTGTTTTTGCCGGGGGCAGAAAAAGTTTAAGAAAAAACCATTTAGTTTCTGGAGAGACTAAAATAATCTGGGCACATTCATTAGATTATGATTTATATCTGAAGGATAAGAAAAACAAGATGAAAGAGAGGAATATTGCTGTTTTTCTCGACGAATATATGCCTTTCCATCCAATAAATATTACCTGGGGTTATAAGAATGGAATAGTCAATCCTAATGAATATTTCTCTAATTTAAATAAGTTCTTTGATAAGGTTGAGAAAGAGACAGGATTAAAAGTTGTTATTGCTGCACATCCAAGGTCAGATTATGAGAAGCATAATAATTTTTTCGGAAAAAGAAAGTGGTATAGGGGGAAGACAATGGAGCTGGTTAAGAACTCTAAACTTGTTATAGCACACAGTAGCACTAGTCTAAGTTATGCCTGTATTTTTAAGAAACCAATTGTAATTATTACAGATTCAATTTTAGATAGGTCTCCTCCTGAATGTACATATATTGAAGCAAAAGCTATTGAGTTTGGGAAGAGAAAAATCTTTGTTAACGACCTTAAAAATCTTAGAAAGATTGATTGGAAGCAGGAGATGAAGATAAACGAACAAAGATATAAAGATTATATGGAAGAAGCGATTTTAGATAAGTTAATATTGA
>CAZWLX010000010.1:8028-10128 GCA_964634845.1 Candidatus Woesearchaeota archaeon
TTATATGGAAAACTACATTAAATTGTCCGGAAGCCCTGAGAAGAGCTTTTGGGAGATTGTTGCCGAGGAAATAAAGCTCATGGAGAAAGAGTAAAATGCCTTTACCGATATTTACGAGAGACAAGAATCTTTCTATGTTTGGAGAGATAGTTTCTTCTAAAGAGTGGGAATTTACTAGAAAAAAGAGAAATAATTTTACTGACAAAAAAGATTATTTAAATTATGGAATAAAAGAAGAGTTCAAAAAACTCAGAATGGCAGAAGCTTTATCTAATTACTTTAAACAGATAGGAGTTAAAAGCATCCTTGGTCTTGGATCTGGCACAGGATATTTTGAATACGGTCTTCTTAAAAATCTAAGTAATGTGAAAATAAAAGTTACAGATTTTGATAGATTTATTATTAAAAGGATTAAAAAGGTAGTTCCAGAGTTCAGAGATGCACAGGTATTTGATTTTAGGGGAGGAGATTTCTCGAAGTTTAAGGGAAAATATGACTCTGTAGTTTTTGTTAATTCAATATATGTTCTTACTGATGAAGAAATATTAAAATTACTTGAGAACCTATATGATATCGGATGTAAGAATGTATTTATTATTGCTGCTTCTAAAATATCTTTTCTTGGTGTTATTAAAGCCTATTTTAAACTTTTTTTTATGAAGTTTGGTTTTAATTTTGGGAGGTTTCATGGATATGGAAGAACTACGGGAGAGTTTGAGAAGGTTTTAGGCGCAACATCCCACTTCAAGATTAAAAAAATTCTTATCTTTAAGAACGATAAGAGAGCACTCTTCGCCCATTTACAGAGAATTTAATTTTCCGAACTCTATTATTTCTCCAATTACCTTGTCAACATCTTGATCAGAGAGATTTGGATGCAATGGGATATTGAGCCCTGTTTCTGCTATTTTTTCTGAATTTTGGAGCTTTTCCTTGGAATTGTATAATTTATAGAGATGCAAAGGATAAAAGCTTAAAGTAGTGTGAATTCCTTTTTCTAACAAGTAGTGTGCTAATTCATCTCTTTTTTTTGTATTTATAAAATATGTGAAATAAGAGTGTTTTTCATAGCTTTCTGGATTTTGGGGAGTTTCTATCCATTTAATATTCCCAAATGCTTTTTGATATCTTTCCCATATCTGCTTTCTGTGAGATTGATTGCTGTCTAGTTTTTGTAACTGAGCTAAACCGATTCCTGCAGAGACATCTGTCGGGCGCATTTTTATAAATGGTTCTGATATTGAGTATTCCCACCACCTATTTTTTGTTTTTGCAGAGTCAAATCCTGATTTTTCAACTCCGCAATATCTTAGTTTTCTTGCTCTTTCAATTAATTTTCTGTCTTTACATGTTAATCCTGCTCCTTGACCTATTGAGATGTTTTTTATTTCGTTAAAACTATAGATTCCAACTTCTCCTATAGAGACACATGGTTTTCCTTTATAAGAAGAATCTACTGCATGGGCTGCATCTTCTATTATTTTTAGATTGTGTTTTTTAGCTAATTCTATTATTGGGTCTAGGTCTGCAGGCTTTCCTGCGTAATGAACAACTATTATTGCTTTTGTTTTTTCGTTTATATGGGGTTTTATTGTTTCCGCAGTTAAGTTTCTTGTTTTTAAATCAACATCGCAGAAAACAGGAGTATGACCTGCCATTAATACTGCATTCGCACAGGCTATCCAAGTTATTGATGGGAGAATTATTTCTGATTGTTTTGGAAGGTCTAATAGAGTTACTGCCATATATAATGAGTTTGAGCCTGTGTCAAGCATTATGAAGTTTTCCAAACCAAGTCTTTGGGCAAATTTTTGCTCAAATTCAGAGACTTTCTGACCTTGTCCAAGCCATTGATTTCTTATAGCTTCTGAAATTTGAGAGATTTCTTCATCGCCTACTTTTGAGCCAAATACAGTTATCATATGTATTTTTGATAGCTGATTTTAATTTATAAATATGTGGGGCTTTAATATTCTAAACGATATAGATAATCTTATAATATCTGTTCATTTCTAAAGGAAATGAATTGTATAATAGTACATGGTTGCCCTTCTAATAAGGAAAAAGCCATGAATCCAGAAACTAGAACGTATGATAAAC
>CAZWLX010000010.1:10138-10686 GCA_964634845.1 Candidatus Woesearchaeota archaeon
AACTAGAAGAAAAAGGGGTTCTGGTTGATACTCCATTAATGCCAGCCCCATGGGAACCAGATTATAAATTATGGAAAGGAGAATTTAGCAATCTAAGGGTAAACGAGGATACTATTCTTGTTGGGCATAGTTGCGGGGGTGGATTTTTGGTTAGATGGATTGATGAATCGAAAACAAAGGTTAAAAAATTGATACTGGTGTCTCCTGGAAAAGTTGGAAAAACTAGAAATAAATCTAACCTCTATGGCAATAAATTAATAAAAAATCTTGACAAATATATTAGGGATAAAATAGTTATCTTTACATCGAATGACGACATTCCAGAGCACATAGATGGTGCTTATGAATATGAAAAAGAGCTTCCAGCAAAAATTATTTTTTTAAGAAATCATGGACATTTTTGTGAGAAAGATATGGGTACTGTAGAATTTCCAGAGTTACTAGCAGAATTATTATGATAGAAGCGCTTTATGGGAATCTTTATTATAATATAAATCATTAAAAACATTACACATTCTTTGATTATTATGGAGATTAAGAAAAAGGCA